>CAYUOD010000131.1:0-6882 GCA_964446225.1 uncultured Acidimicrobiales bacterium
TTGCCCTTGTCGGTGCTGATGGTCACACAACCTGAGAACCAACGCTGGCTGTGGGCTCTGGTCATCGTCGGCTTCGCCGTTGGTGTTCTAGGCACCGTCGCCATCGGCGGTGCCGACATGCCAGTCGTCATTGCGCTGCTCAACGCGATGTCGGGTGTGGCCGCATCCACCACCGGCTTTGTACTCGACAACTCGCTGCTCATCATCGCTGGCTCCCTAGTCGGGGCAAGCGGACTGGTGCTCACACAGATCATGTGTAAGGCCATGAACCGCACGCTCTTCGAGGTGCTGTTCACCGCTGCACCCACAGGGAGCTCGTCGTCTAGCGACGATGACTACGGAGACAACGTCTCAGCCACCTCTGGTGAAGAAGTCGCGATGCTGCTGGAGATCGCGGAACGAGTCGTCATCGTGCCGGGCTATGGCATGGCGGTGGCCCAGGCCCAACACGCTGTGCGAGACCTGATGACGGCTTTGGAAGCCGCAGGTGTCGAAGTTGTGTTCGGCATTCATCCGGTTGCTGGACGTATGCCTGGCCACATGAACGTGTTGCTAGCCGAAGCTGAGATCGACTACGAGCACCTGCTCGACATGGACCAGGTGAATCCCACATTCGCCCGCACCGATGTCACGATCGTCATCGGCGCCAACGATGTGGTGAACCCCGCAGCCCGCACCGATCCCGACTCGATTATCGCCGGCATGCCGATTCTCAATGTTGACGAATCGCGCACCGTAGTGGTGATCAAACGATCCCTCAGCCCCGGCTTTGCAGGCGTGTCCAATCCACTGTTCGTGGCCGACAACACACTGCTCTACTTCGCCGACGCCCGCGACGCTGTGCTCGAAATCACCACTGCCATGGTGAGCGTCTGAGGCCAAGGATCATGATCTGAACCGGCGTTGGTGAGGCGTCATCTGATGGCGCTCAGCGCAATGACGTTACGCCTCACGAAAATGACGCGAAGCTCAGACTGCGAAGCTGGATGATCCCACCAGCGAGTCCAGGAAACCATGCAGATGTTCGCTCAACTCGGCGCTGTCCTGGGCGGCGCCGTTGATGAAACTCGAACGGCGTCGGCGTAGAAGGCTGGTGCCCAGCAGATACATGCCGGGGGCGTTCTGAACGACCCCGCCATCATGGCGAATCCGTGCCTTCCGGTCGAGTACATCGATGTGCAGCCACGAGTAGTCCGGTCGGTATCCAGTAGCCCAGAGAATGGTTTGGACATCTGCTTCTCGAAGATCGAGGCTCGTCGTTGGCAACGAATCGCGCACCGTCGGCTCAAGTCGCTGTGGCGCGTCGATGTCCTGCTGGCCAGCCTCGACAGCCCACTCATCGAAGGTCTCGAGCAACCGGTTGAGTTTCAGGTCGGCGAGTTGGCAGGTATTCCGAAGACCGCCAGAGAAGAATGCCGTCCCAGCAGAGATGCCTCCGAGCCGCCCGACGAGAGAAACCCCGGAATCACGAAGTGTGTTGAGGTCAACCGAGCTGCGTTCCGGCGTCCCGATGAGCTGTGGAGACGGAAGGCTTCGTCCTCTGATCAGATCATCGATTTCGTCATAGCGTTGGTCAAGGACGCCTGCTTTGTCCAGCCACCAGAAGATGTCTCGACCTCTATAGCTCCGCGGCATACGGACATGTTCACCCAGCGAGAGTGTCACTGGCCGTCCGCTGGCTCGAATCTCCTCGGCCAGCTGTGCGCCTGTAGCCGAACCCCCGACGATCAACACCCGACCTTCGCGCAGCTCACCGGCATTCCGGTATGTCATCGGACTGTGAGTTTCGATTGTCGCGGGGACACACTCAGCCAGCGAGGGAATGTTCGCGCTGTTCGCAGGCCCGGCTGCAATCACCACCGAGTCGCACGTCCAGCGACCTTGGTTGGTGACGACTTCGTAACCACGCTCGAGAGCGCGCAGGCTCGTAACCGTGGTTTGTTCCCTGATGGGGGCAGCGATGGTCTTGGCGTAGCGGCGAATGAACTCAACCACCTCGGGCATTCTCATGAACCCGTCGGTATCGCCGCCGTCGTATGCAAGACCAGGAAGCCTGGTCTGCCAGTTCGGAGTCAGCAGGCGTAGCGAATCCCAGCGCTCCGTGCGCCATGAGTTCGCCACCCGACCTCGCTCGAGAACGAGATGATCAATCGATCGCTCGCTAAGGCGGCAACTCATAGCCAAGCCAGCATGACCCGCACCAATGATGATGGTGGTGATGTGCACGGACAGTTTCTCGCTAGCCGTTGACGCTGACAGTTACCGGCGTCGGGTTGGTGACGACGTCAAAGACGGCCGAGCGCTTCTGCGCCTGGGCCACCAGAGCCTGGATGTCCTCTGCTGAAGCATCCGCGTCAACCTTGAAACTGACGTCAATGCCGCTGAAGCCGTTACGTATATCGGGGTCGGCTCCGAGGATCCCAAGCACGTTCATCTTGCCTTCTACCGTGGCTGTCACCGAGTGAAGCTGGATATCGCGGTGCTGGGCAACAGAAGCGATCGCACCGGTAAGGCAGCTGGCAAGACCGACGAGGACGAACTCGGTCGGTGTCCCGCCAAGGTCCTCCGAAGCGAAGCATTCCGGATGGTCAGCGCTATAACTGTCGTTGGTTTTGTGTGTGAATTCTTGGCCGAGGCCGGAGAAATTCTCCAGCTTCGAGACGCTATGGGTGCCCTTCACCCATTCGCATGTGGCCCGCCAGGTGAACTCGGCCAAGTCAGGCGCTTCGGTGAGCGATGCCCGGGCACCAAGCAGGGCTTCGGTGTTGACACCGTTGTGTACGGAAGTATCAGTCATGGCATTGTTCCTTCTGGTTACTTGTTGGTTGGTAGAGCATTGGACGATCCGGGCTTGTGGCCGGAGGCGATCACGAACTCGCCAGGCAGCCGGTAGCCATCACCGTGTCGAAAAGGTTCGATCGCTTCGAGATAGTCGGCGCGTGCCGAAGTTCGTTTCCCTTCGTCAAACCTGGCGTATGCCAATGCGACGGGTCCTCCGATGAACGCTGCGTTGAGTGCGGCTTCCTCGTCGGGAAAGTTGAGTGTGACGCTGATTCGTTCTTCCTTGACATCGACGAAGCCTTGATCTGAGAGGGCACTGCTCAGCGCCGCTGGAGCGCCCATACCAAAAAATAGGGGACAAACGTCGGACTTGACCCGGGCATCGATGATTCCGAACAGACTGGCCCAGCCGCAGTTGCGACGTTCTCCCCAGACGCTGATGACAACTCGCCCTCCCGGCCGAAGCGTGCGGTCGAGCTCCGCAATGGCCTGGAGAGGATTCGGCATGTACATAAGGCCAAGGGCGCAGAGGGCGACATCAAACTGCTCTTCGGTAGCCAAGCGTTCGGCGTTACATGTGGCGGTCTCGATGTTCGAGACGCCAGCCTGCTTTGCGATGCCTTCCAGCAAGGCGACCATATCTGGGCTCATGTCGGTGGCCAGCACCCGACCCGTCTCAACCCTCTCGGCCACAGCCATGGTCACGATCCCGGTTCCGCTCGCAGCCTCGATCACCGTCTCACCCGCTCGAAGATCAGCAAACTCCATGAGCTTGTCTGTGGCTGGTTGCAGCTGTCGGCGCCACGAGTCTTCGTAGTCGTTGGCGGCCAGATCCCAGCCTTCTCGCTGTACCCAGAGTTGAAAACTCTCTTCCATTGGCCGTCACTCCCTATCAATTGGCCGGCGCACATCGACTGTGCGACGCGTCGTGTTGGAATTGCCGAAGGCATCGAGGATCGGACTCAGCTGATCGGCCTCGTTGATGACCCGATCGATCTCTGACTCCGCGGCCGAACTCTCGATCTCCACGTGGTAGCGGGCCTCGCTGTACCCCGGCCGAAAGTCGGACTCGAGGTCCAGAAATCCAGCCAGCATCGAGTCACTGGAGACCGTCACGGTTACCGATGTGAGTTCAATCCCGAGGCGACAAGCGCGAGTCTTGTATCCGATGGCCAGGCAGCTGGCGAGCGCAGCCCTCTGCAGAACACCCGGCGTTGGGCCCGTGTCCGCGCCACCGGCCATCTCGGGCATGTCGGTTTTGATGGTCCACGACTTCTCGGTGGTAACGCACGCCAAGCCGTCCCTGAGCCTGGTGACCGATACATCAGTCTCCTGGCCAAAGTCTGGCCGGCTCTTGACGATGTTTTCGAGACGTTTGCGGGCAGCCCCGATGTCAGGGGCTGACTGGTGCGCTTTGGGCTGATCCTTCATACGACGGACGATAGAACCTCACCGTGTGAGGCAGCGTGTGCTGTTGGCCCGCTTCACGGGACAAGACGAACGCTGGATGGTTACCCACCCGCGCGGATTCCTACAGTCTGTCGACGAACTCTTGTGCTCGATCCGAGTAATAGTTCAGCTGTTTCGTAGCCGAGTGGCGCAGCAACTGCTGACTCTTCTTGCGGGCGTGATCCAAATGTCCGTGCTTGGTAGCCAACTCGATCTCCCACTCCAGAACCCATGCTTCGACCCACACCCAGGTATCAGTGACCCGCGTGCATCGGGCCACCGCATCGTGTAACCAGCCATACGCAGTTTCGGCATCGGCCACCTCGACATAGGTCAGACCGATGCCTCGGGCCGCAAGTCCTTCCCAACATGGGTCGGCCAGCTGGCAGCAGCCAGCAAAGACCATCTCCATATCGGACCGAATGGCCAGTGCATCCCGGCCCTGCAGACGATCGAGTTCGAGCAGGAAGATCTCGATAAGTGGGCGAAACGTCAACCACTTCTCTTCGACAGCGAGCGGCAGTGCCTTGTCCAGCCAGCCTCGGGCCTCGTCATAGCGACCCAAGTCAAGGAGGACGCGGGCCTTGAACGTCATAGCCCACGCGCGGTCTCGCGGGCTCTCGAATCGCTCGGCCAGCTCCAACGACTCGCCAAATACCTCAAGCGCCTGGTCAAACTTGCCCCAGTCATTCAGGTTGATTCCTTTGAACGCCAGGATCCCGCTGCGCAAATCGGGAAGACCGGCAGCTGCATCGTCCGCCTGCTCCAGGAAAGCGGCGGACTCATTTCGTCGACCAGCCAGCTGCTCGACATAGCCGAGTTCCATCAACGCCGTTGCGGCCGTCCGAGGATCTGAGGCCTCAACGGCGGACTCGATCGCACTATGAAGAGCAAGCGAACCCTCGTCATCAAAGCCGCGGATGCCGTGCACCAGTGCAGAACCCAGAGCACACTGGACCCGGCCGTACAGCTGTCGGTCCTTGCTGGCCCCAGCGTCAACCACGGCACGACGTAGGCATTCGATACCTGCATCAATCGCACCAGCATCGACCGCGGTAGTCCCTGCTTCCAGCAACGTGAGAGCCGACGATCTCAACGAAACGCCATGCGGAGGACTCGCTGTCTCCTCTCGTAGCGCACTGTTAACCGCGGCACTGGGATGAGCTCCTAGTTCGGCCTCGAACAGTTCTTCGCAGGCAATGACCCTTTCCTTCGCGGCTTCGACGTTGCCCGAGGCTACGAGTGCCTTGATCAGCAGTACATGGCCACTTTCTTCGAGCGGCGCTCTTGCAACAAGCTCGCGGGCGAACGACGAAGCGAGCTCGCCGTCGCGCCTCGAAAGGGCTCGCAGGGTAGCGGTGTGGAGGGCGCCGATCACTTGGCTTTCGGCACGCCATCGTTCGACCGACAGCCACACGTCAAACTCGGTGCTCCAGACGGCACCCACCCCTTCGAGTAACTGTCCCGGAAGGTGGGACAGATCGACCTTGAGTT
Organism: uncultured Acidimicrobiales bacterium; assembly: GCA_964446225.1. Taxonomy (GTDB): domain Bacteria; phylum Actinomycetota; class Acidimicrobiia; order Acidimicrobiales; family Poriferisodalaceae; genus CAYUOD01. Next base: position 5,725 of record CAYUOD010000131.1, read on the forward strand.
GGTCGAGGTGCTGCACATCGACATAGGTGTCGGACCTCAGGTTCGCTTCGACCGGATCATTGCGGAACGAGTCCGGATCATCTATCGAACGCCGAATCTGCGCCAGAGCCCAGCGCAGCGCGCCCATTGGGTCTGCGGCCGTCGCAAACAGTTCTTCGGCCAGGCGAAGCCTGGAGACAGGGGCATCACTCAGCAGGATCCGAGCGATCAGACCCCAGGTCTTCTTCCCTCGCAGGTTGACGTTCTCGCCTCGGTCATCAGCGATTGATGGTGGACCAAGAAGCTGAATGATCATCAAGACGACGATAGCGCCAGCTGCGCGACACTGCCTTGAGAATGGTGAAGGTGGGTGAGGCGTCAGTTGATGGCGCTCAGCGCGACGAGGTTACGCCTCACGAAATCGACGGCGAACGGCCCGCACTTTCCCCGGCCTCAGAAATGCCTCCTGTGCTACGGTCACGCCACTAGTAGACCCAGGAGTTCCACCATGAAGCACCGACTTAGGTCACTGCTCACGCTCACCTTGTTGTTCGCACTGCTACCAGCAGTTGGATCAGCATCGATCGCGGGCGCCGCGGTCGCAACCGACGTAGTGATCAACGAGGTGGACTCTGATCAGACTGGCACCGACGCGGCCGAGTTCATCGAACTCTTCGATGGCGGCGACGGGAACACTGATCTCAGCGGCCTGTCGATAGTGCTCTACAACGGCAGTGACGATCTCTCCTACGCCTCTTTCGATCTCGACGGCTTCTCAACGAGCGCGACTGGCTACTTCGTGCTCTGCGCCAACGCAGCCAACACCGCCAACTGCGACCTCGACATCACACCCGACTCCAACGCCATCCAGAACGGAGCTGATGCAGTAACCCTCATCTCAGGTGACGCAGCCAACTTCCCCAACGACAGCGCCCAGCCACTTGCAGCTGACATCGTCGACGCCCTTGTCTACGACACCAACGACACTGACGACACTGGCCTACTCCCACTGCTCAACGCTGGCCAGCCCCAGGTGAATGAGGGCGGAGGCATTAGCTCAACCACCGACTCCAACCAACGTTGCGCAAACGGCACCGGCGGACAACGTAATACCGACACCTACGCCCAGTGGGCTCCGACTCCAGGTGCCGAAAACACCTGTACCGCTCCCCTGCCGGG
>CAYUOD010000132.1:0-6882 GCA_964446225.1 uncultured Acidimicrobiales bacterium
TAGTCATCGTGACCATCGTCTGGGATCACGCCGCCCGCCGCACCAGCTATCAACTCATCGCCGATGAATTCAACCTCAGCGCCTGACCCCCAACTGAACCGGTGAGGCGTTACCTCATAGCGCTAGGCGCCATCAGGTAACGCCTCACCGGGGGTTGCCGGGCCGATCGTCGCTAATCAGTCTTTGCGCCACACCGAGATCTGGCTCAGGCTGTCGCTGGTGAACGGTTCTCGCTGCCAGTTGCTCCAGCGCTCGCTCAGCGACATTCCGGCGATGCGCGCCATCAGGTCGTACTCGGCTGGCCAGGCGTAGCGGTGTGTCGAGTCGAACGTTTCGGCCCGGCCCTTGGAGGGCCAGTAGTGGTGTGAGATCAGCGTCTGGTTGACGGTGTCGTACTCATCGACGCCGACGTGTTCAGCGCTGACGTCAAACGGCACAAACGACTCGCCAACCGGAAGGCGCCGCAGATTTGGAACGAACACCTCGATGACAAACGAGCCGCCCGTACTGAGGTGGGCGGCGGCGTTGCAGAAGCACTCGACCTGCTGGTCCTGGCTGAGCAGGTTCGTGATCGTGTTGTAGACGAGGTAGACGAGCTGAAATGAGCCGTCGACGCGTGTGGACGCCATGTCTGCGATTGTCACGGCGACATCGTTACCCCCCGGTTTGGCGCGCATCTCGTCCACCATTGGCTGTGAGAGTTCGATGCCGTGCACGTCGACACCCCGTGCGCGGAGAGGCAGTGCCACGCGTCCCGTCCCAATTGCGAATTCGAGTGCGCGCCCACTGCCTGCGAGTCCGGCGAGGAAGTCAACTGTTGGGCCGAGCACGGCCGGATCGTTCATTTCGCCGGAGGTTTCGTCGTAGCTGGCGGCAATTTGTTCGTCGTAACCTCCGTGGACCATGAGTCCATCCTTCCAGACGAGCGAGCGTGCACTCAGTTACGCCGGTTGGATTTGGCAGGGCCGGCCGTTGTAGATCGGCATGCCTGTGAACGTGTCGCGATCATCGGTCGTGTGCAGTCGGTTCACGTTGACGCCCGGACGCTGGCGGGCGAAGGTCTGTCCGCTGTTGTAGGTGTGGCCCCAGAACTGGGGGATAGCGACGGTGTCCGGACGGATTCCGCTGTCGTGTTGCGCCGCGATCTCGATCGATCCGGCGCGGGTAGACACAGTGATTGAGGCGCCGTCGGTGATGGCGTACTCATCGGCCGTGTCGGGATGGATGTGTGCGGTTGGCTCGTCGTGGTTCCTGGCCAGGCTCGGCATGTTGTGTGTCCACGTGTTGAAGCCGCGCAGGCGCCGGAGTCCTGATACCAATAGCAAGGGATAGGCGTCGCTCTGTTCGGGCTGCTCGGCCAGTACGCCGCTCAGTTCGTCGGCGAGATCCTCAGGCGCAAGCTGGATCAGATGCTCTGGAGTTTGCACGTGAGTGGTGAAGAACTCACCACTCTTCGGCTCGGGTAGGTCGATTCCGCCAGGCGTCTGGATGACCTCGTCCAGCGTGATGCCGTCAGGGAGAATCGTCTCGTACATCGTCCGGTCGCTGTAGTGCTCGCCGCGTTCAAGATGCTCCAATACTTCGGCGTGGATCGCCGGATTATTCAGAAATGGCGCTTCGGCCGCAGCACAAATCTCCTGCATTGCATCCCACTCAGTGCGGGCCTCGCCAGCGGGCTCGACTACCTGCGGCTTCCATTCGAGCCGGGGCCGGGGATCGTACTTGTCGGTCAGGAAGTGCATCGACGACTTCTCGAACTGCGTGGCCGCTGGCAGGTTCCAGTGAGCAAATGACCCGGTATCAGAGCGGTAGATGTCAAAGCTGACGAGCAACTCCAGCCGCTCCAAGGCTGCTTCCATCTTTGCTGTGTCTGGGAAGCTGATCACCGGGTTTCCCGCGTAGACGATTAATGCCCGGATGCGATCTGGATCATCAGAGAGGATGTCATCGGCCAGCACAGCGGCGGGGAGGCCCCCGAATATGTGCGGGTAGTTGCCCAGTCGAGATGGCGTGAAGTTGTTGCGAAGGAGACCAGCCAGCAGATAGTTGGCTGGCACGGTTGCGCCTCCGTGAAAGAACATCCCGCCCGGACGGTCGACGTTGCCGGTAATGGCGTTGAGGGTCGCGGCTGCCCACTCGGTGATGCTGGTGTTGGGACCTGTTTGCACTCCAACCCGTGTGGTGACGAAGGCTGACGGGGCCGTGGCTAGTCGCTGCGCCTCAGCGGTGATCGCAGCGGGGTCAAGACCACAGATGGCGGCCGCTCGGTCGGTTGAAAGGTGGCTGGTGATGGCCTTCCACTCTTCGACCCCGGTGGTGTGGGCCGCACAGAACGCTGAATCGTAGAGATCGTTTCGTAGGATGTGGCCAATCATCGCGACGAGCAGAAACAGATCGGTGCCTGGCTTGATCGCGAGGTGGGTATCAGCAAACGATGTCGTCTCGGTTGAACGGGGGTCGACCACGGTCAACGATCCGCCCCGGCGCTGAATATCACGGAGGTCGCCGCGGATACCGGGCCTGCGTTGCAAGAGCGCCATCCCCTGAGTTGCAACTGGATTTGTCCCGAGCAGCAGAGCGTGATGGGTGTGGTCGGCGTCGGGCTGCAGCATGACGCCTTCGTCGCCGTACATTCGTGCTGCGACTGCGCCGCGTTCGGTGAACTCAAGCGACAACACGTTGTAGGTGTTACGCGAGCCGAACGCCCCTGGTGTGGTCAGAGCCAGAATGATGTTCGACGAGTCGGCTGCGTTACCCCAGTAACTGGCAATGGAGTCGGGGCCGTAGGTGTCAGCGATGCGGCGAAGCTCATGGCCGATCGAACTGGTGGCTGTTGACCAGTCAGCACGCTGGAATCCGTCTGCGGTTCGTTGCTCGGGATAAAGCAAGCGGTCCGGGTCGTACTGGTACTCGAGCAGGCTGTGTCCCTTGACGCACAGATAGCCGCGGGACACGGGATGCTCCTTGTCGCCCCGTATGGCGGTCATGCGCCCGTCCTGCACGTCGACCTCGATGCCGCAATACGGTTCACACGCCCCGATCTTGCAGGTCGTGCGGATCGTCTCGATCGGTGACTCAATCATGGCTGGCCATTGCGGTCGTCCCAGTCACTGGTAGAGGTCTGGTGCTGGTCGGAAAGTCGGTCACCAGTAACCCGACCATGCCTGCGAGCAGCGACGCGAGGAACACCGATCCAGACCAGAGTTCAGCTGACCAGGCGGTTGCCCCTTCGTGTAGGGCGTAGAACGCGAAGTAGCCCAACCACAGCACTGCAGCCGTAGTCGCCGAGATCAGTGCTGGTGTGTGTCGGTGCTGTGAGAGGGAATCAGCAGTGGCGCCAGCAGCGAATCCGGCGAGTAGAACCGCGGGCTGCTCGAACTCACTGATTGCAACCAGTAGTACAACGACGAAGCCATACAAGAGCAGAAATGTGCCTGGCGGTGTTTTCCATCGCCGCAGCAGTGCCGAGGTGGCGATTGCCAACACAACGCTCGTCATCAGGATCGAGGCGACCCCGAGCAGCTGCTGGACCTCGCTCAGGTTCTGGCTGGGATGTTCACCGATCTGGCCGGGGACACGCTCGAAGGCCGTTCCGGCTGCATTGATTGAGAACGGCGAGAGGTACACGAGAAAGAACATCAGTAGCGATGTCAGCAGCGCCATCGAAAGCGCCACTGGTGCGAATTCGCGAAAAGTCGGCGAGTCTTTCCCAGAGATCCATGCGGAGCGGATCGGCGCACTGAGCGCCACCATGGCGCTGGTCATGAGCAGCAGATGTGTTGGGCTCAGCAGTGCTTCGACGCCTAACTCGATGCCGAAAATCTCATGCCAAACGAAGTCCCCGACCGCGGCGACGCCGAAGGTGATGAGTGCGGCGAGCGTGAGGCCGTGGCCAGCAGGGACGGCGTTACTCCATGACGTTGCTGGCTTGTGGCGGCGTATGACCAGGTAGGCGGCGTAGGCGCTGGCCGCAGTGAAGCCCGAGTACAGCACGCCGTGCCATGGGGTGAAGAAAGTCTCAGGTTTCTGGTTCTCGTGAGCCCAGCCATCGAGGAACAGCCCAACGACTATCCAGACTCCGAACAGGGTGCCAATCGTTTGTTCCCGGCGAGTCAACTTGGGCGTTGTTTCGATGGCTGGTGGACGTTGCTGATGCGCTGTTGCATCGCGAAGGTTGCTTTCCATGATGTCTACCGTCTCACATCAAGTGCGAAAACGCAACACATATGTTGCGTCTGTTGTCACGGTGGGCCATACTTGGCTCATGGCATCTCATGATGAATTGTTGTCCTCGGTGGAGTCGGCAATTGGCGAACACGGATTCGACGCAGTGACTTTTGAGCAGATCGCGGCTGAAGCCGGGCTCAACCGGGTCACGTTGTACCGAAGGGGACATACGCGCGAGTCGCTACTGACCGAGGTAGCTGTAGTTGCAGCGACGGAATTTCGTGAGGCCTGTCTGCCGGCGCTCACCCATCCTGGTCCTGCACCTGAGCGGATGTACCTGTTGAGCGAGGCGATGTTCGATCTCTCCGATCGCCATCTGGCGCTCCTCGCGGGGCTGTTCGATGGGCCGACTGCGGTGTTCCATCTGTCGATCGACGATCATCAGGTGCTGACGCGCTTTGAATATTCCGATCCGTTCGAGCGCATTCTGAGCGACGGCGTTGCCGAGGGTTCGATTGTCAGCGAGGATCCTGCCGAGGATGCAGAGGTGCTGTTTAACCTGCTCGGCTGGACCTACATACATCTCCGTCGTAGCCACGGTTGGGATCCCGCGAGGGCACGGCGTGCCACGCGCCGCCAACTTCATTACACGTTCACCGAAGTCCCCGATCCGGACCGCATTTCTGCGAACTGACGGCGCTGGGTCGCAGCATCGGCCCAGGGTCGTTAGGGTCGGTGATATGGGGCCTCCACCGAAACACAACCGGCGGTCCGCCGGGCCGCGACTGGTTCGTTGCACCATGTTGTCGTGACGATGCGACAGTTGGCAGCCAAGGACGAAAGGACAAGCTCCGCAGTGAAGATTCATCTCTTTGGCGGCGTAGCTGCCTTCAGCAATGAGGGTGACCCGATTGACGTTGGTCCGACCAAATGTCAAGCCGTGCTCGCGGCGCTGGCTTTGTCTCCTGCGACCGCGGTGCCCGTGTGGCGTCTCGTTCAGTTGGTCTGGGGATCTGAGCCGCCTCGTACGGCTGAAAAGACGCTGCAGTCCTATGTTGTGCGCCTGCGCAAGGGGCTCGGGTCTGACTCAATACTGCGCATCGGGGCTGCCTACAGGCTGAATGTTGAGCCAGATGCGGTTGACATAGTGCGCTTCCAGCGCCGCCTTGACGCTGGCGATATCGGCGCTGCCTTGGCTGAGTGGACGGGCGTGCCGTTGGCCGGACTGGAGGCCGACGGATTTTCTGGCATTGTCGACGGACTTCTTGAGCAGTGGCTTGGCGCATTGGAGTCAGACCTTGAGCGCAGGGTCGAGAGCGACGCGGCATCTGCGGTTGGACAACTCACAGAGCTCACCGCCAGCTATCCGTTCCGAGAGGGAATCTGGGCTTTGTTGATGACGGCCCTGTACCGAGTGGGGCGCCAAGCTGATGCGCTCGCCGCCTACCGCACCGCTCGCGGTCATCTTGTTGAGCAGCTTGGCGCCGAGCCAGGACCCCGACTCAGAGAGCTGGAGTCGCTCATCCTCGAACACGATGAACAGCTCGGAGTTGATCGAGCGGCCAGCGCATCGACTGCTAAACGCCCGACGGGTACGGTGACGTTCGGTTTCTCTGAGGTCGATGGAGCGACTGGACTGTGGGCATCGCGTCCCCAGCAGATGGCTTACGCGATGGCCCGCCATGATGAGATCGTCGCCGCTGCCACTTCCAACACCGCTGGCTTTGCCTTTGCAAAAAGAGGCGACTCGTTTGGGGCAGCATTCCATCGGGTCAGCGATGCGGTCGCCTGGGCCACCGAGCTGCAGTCAGCACTGGTTGGTGAGCTCTGGCCCGACGGGATCGAGATTCGCCCACGCATCGGCCTGCATACCGGAGAGGCCGAGGAGCGGGGATCCAACTACTTTGGTCCGCCAGTTAACGTCGCCGAACGTCTTGCCACCGCTGGGCACGGCGGGCAGACGCTCATCTCAGGAGCGACATCGACGCTGCTTGATTCTTCGATCCAGGTGCGCGATCTGGGAACGCATCGCCTCGACGGTGTTGTGGCCGATCAGCAGATTCTTCAGCTGGGCGGAGGCGACTTTCCGGCGCCACAAACCGAGGACAGTCGTCGGGGCAATGTCCCGCGGCGCCTCGGCCGACTTCTTGGGCGCACCGAAGCACTGGAGATCGTTTGTCAGGCCCTGCTGAGTTCCCCGGTCGTGACCCTCGTTGGGCCGGGCGGAATTGGCAAGACGAGTATGGCGCTGGCCACAGCACAATGCGCGGAGGCTGAGCTTGGGGGACAAGTCTGGCTTGTCGAACTTGCCGGCATATCGTCGTCCAGCGAAGTTCCGCGAGCGGTGGGCGATGTGCTCGGTGTGCGCGAGAAATCGGGCATGACGCTCAAGCAGTCGATCGTCGCAAATCTGCATGGTCGCCGTGCGCTGTTGGTGCTGGACAACTGTGAACATGTGATTGACGGAGCGGCAGAACTCGTGCAGGCCGTCGCGGAAGGATGTCCGGATCTCCACGTCCTGGCGACTTCGCGAGAAGGACTGGGTCTTGCCGGTGAGCAGCTCGTCGCGGTGGCTCCGCTGGAGCCAGCGGGACCTGGTGTCGAACTCTTCAACGAGCGGGCTCTGGCCGCGGACCGCAACTTTGATCCCGGGGCAAACAGGGACGATGTTGAAGAGATCTGTCGTCGTCTCGACGGGGTTCCGCTGGCTATCGA
>CAYUOD010000133.1:0-6818 GCA_964446225.1 uncultured Acidimicrobiales bacterium
GATGACGGCACCGGGGTCGCCGACAACCGGTTGATGCGGCGGGCACTTGAGTACGCCGTGGATCTGGATGTGACGCTGGCCCAGCACTGCGAAGATCCGGGCCTCAGCGGCAACGGCGTCATGCATGAGGGCGAATGGTCGTCGCGCCTCGGGCTGCCAGGCCAACCGGGTGAAGCAGAAGAACTTATGGTGATGCGTGACATAGCGTTGAGCCGCCTTACCGGCGGCCGGGTGCATCTGCAGCATCTGTCCACTGCACGATCTTTGGAAATGGTTCGGGCTGCCAAAGCCGAGGGCCTGAGAGTCACGGCCGAGGTGACGCCCCACCATCTCAGCCTCACCGATGCAGCCTGCGCCGACTACGACACTGTGTTCAAGGTGCATCCACCCCTGCGCACCCAGTCAGATGTGGACGCACTGAGGCTCGGCATTGCGGACGGCAGCATCGATGCCATCGCGACCGACCACGCACCACACACACCTGATCGAAAAGACATGCCATTTGATCAGGCACCTCCTGGCATGCTGGGGCTGGAGACAGCCCTTGGAGTTGTCCTCACCCACACAGATATGGAAATGGAGACCGTCTTGGAGAGGATGTCATGGCGACCTGCCCGAATAGCGGGCATCGAGCCCCGCCATGGGGGAACGCTGGCGCTTGGTCGCCCCGGAAATATTTGTGTGATCGACCGCACAGCTGCCTGGACCGTCGCGCGTGATGAAGTGCAAAGTCGCAGCCGCAACACGCCTTTCCACGGAGCTCGTCTTGTCGGCAGGGTGAGGCACACCCTGGTAGACGGGGTTGTCGTCTGCCGGGACGGCGAGGTGCAGCAGTGAGTATCCAAGAGTCGTTGTTGGTGCTTCGTGACGGCACCGTCTTTGAGGGTGAAGCAATTGGAGCCCCGGCCGCAGTATCCGCGGGCGAAGTGGTCTTCAATACAGCAATGTCGGGCTACCAGGAGATCGTCAGCGACCCCTCCTATGCGGGGCAGATCATCACGTTCACCTATCCGCATATTGGCAACTACGGCGTGACGCGAATTGACGACGAGGCGCCTCAGCCTGCGTGTCGCGGCATCATCGTGCGCGAGCTGGCCAGACGACACAGCAACTGGCGCGCCGAGGCTGGACTCGATGGCTACCTCGGCTCGCGGGGCCTCAGTGGAATCGCCGGAGTGGACACCCGGCGACTCACCCGCCACATCCGAGACGTTGGCGCAATGCCTGGAGCGTTTGGCCCTGCGTCTGAGCAGGAGCTGCTTGCTGCGGCTCAGGCCGAGCCTGGCACCGACGGAATCGACCTTGTCGCCACCGTGACCACCCCTGAGCCGTACAGCTACGGAACGGGTCAGTGGCGTGTTGTTGCGTTCGACTTCGGCATTAAGCGCACGATCGTTCACAACCTTTCGGAGATGGCCTCAGTGACCGTTGTCCCGGCCTCCATGGGCGCCGAAGAGGTAATGGCACTTGAACCCGATGGGGTGTTCTTGTCCAATGGGCCCGGTGATCCGGAGTTTGTTGACCACGCCCCGGCCACGATCAAGTCGCTGCTAGGCGAGGTTCCGATTTTCGGAATCTGCCTTGGTCATCAACTGTTGACCCTGGCGCTTGGTGGCGAAATCACGAAGTTGCCTTTCGGCCATCACGGTGCGAACCATCCCGTGCGCAATCTCAGTACGGGTGTCGTTGAAATCACGAGCCAGAACCACAATTTCGCTGTTGCCGACACGAGCATCGAAGGAACCGACGTCTCCCACCGGAACCTGAACGACGGCACGATCGAAGGACTGATCTGCAGGGACGTCGCCGCGTTCAGCGTGCAACACCACCCCGAGTCGAGCCCGGGTCCCCATGACAGTCGGTATCTCTTCAAGGAGTTCGACGAGTTGATGGCCCGCGTCCATGGGCGCAAAGGGGCGCTGGCCTGATGCCCCGCAGAGATGACATCCATTCGATTCTGCTCATCGGGTCAGGACCAATCGTCATTGGTCAGGCCTGTGAGTTCGACTACTCAGGCACGCAGGCCTGCCGCGTGCTGAGGGACGAGGGCTACCGGGTCATCCTCGCGAACTCGAATCCCGCCACGATCATGACTGATCCGGACTTTGCCGATCGCACCTACATTGAACCGCTGGATGTCGAGACGCTCGAGGCCATTATCGCCATTGAGCGGCCAGACGCGTTGATTCCAACCATGGGTGGACAGACTGCACTCAACCTCGCGATGGACCTTGAGCGGGCCGGCATCCTCGAGAAGTACGGCGTCGAACTCATCGGCGCGGACGCCGAAGCCATCGACACGGCCGAGAACCGCGCCAGATTCAAGGAGGCCATGGGCGACATCGGCCTCAGCGTGCCCAAGTCTGAGATCGCACACACGATGGCAGAGGCTACCGACGCACTTGCCGTTGTCGGGCTGCCCGCAATTATCCGCCCCGCTTACATTCTGGGTGGACGGGGCACAGGCATTGCGCATACACCCGAGGAGTTCGCCGACCTCGCCTCATCCGGCATCGAAGCCAGCCCCGTCGACGAGATCCTGGTCGAACAGTCGATCGTTGGCTGGAAGGAGTTCGAACTCGAGGTCATGCGCGATCACGCGGACAACTGTGTGATCGTCTGCTCCATTGAGAACTTTGACCCAATGGGAGTCCACACGGGTGATTCAATCACCGTGGCGCCCATACAGACGTTGAGCGATGTCGAGTACCAACAGATGCGCGATGCGGCGTTTGCTGTGATGCGCCGCGTGGGCGTAGAGACCGGCGGCTCGAACGTGCAGTTCGCAGTGAATCCTGTGGACGGCGAGATGGTTGTCATCGAGATGAACCCACGGGTAAGCCGCTCGTCGGCGCTCGCGTCCAAAGCCACCGGATTTCCAATAGCGAAGCTCGCGGCCCGTCTCGCTGTGGGCTACACGCTCGACGAGATACCCAACGACATCACCCAGAAGACGCCAGCCAGCTTTGAACCGTCCATTGACTATGTCGTGACGAAGATTCCCCGCTGGGCGTTCGAGAAGCTGCCGGGTTCCTCGGGGGTACTTGGCACCCAGATGCAGTCGGTGGGTGAGGTCATGGCGATTGGCCGTACCTTCACCGAGTCACTGCAAAAGGCGCTGCGTTCGCTCGAACAAGGGCGGTTTGGTCTCAATGCAGATCCTGGCGAGGCACCATTGCTGCAGCAGGATCTGGACGAGCTGCTGGCTGATCTCATGGTGCCGACCCCAGACCGCATCTATCAGGTGGCAGCAGCTTTGTATCGAGGGGTTTCCAGCGAGGAGCTGAATCGTCGTACAGGCATTGACCTGTGGTACTTGGACCAGATGCTGATGATCATCGAGGAGCGTCAGGTGCTCGAGTCGATAGACCCCGAGGACCTCACTTCTCGCTCTTGGCGCCGCGTCAAACGTCTTGGCTTCTCAGACGCCCAGCTGGGCTACCTCTGGAAACTTCGGCTCGAACAGGTCCGGTCGCTGCGCGAGCGGGCGGGCATCCGTCCAACCTTCAAGAAGGTGGATACCTGCGCCGCCGAGTTCGACGCCGATACGCCCTACCTGTACTCGACCTGGGAGGAAGAGGACGAGGTCAACGCCAGCACCAGACCCAAGGTCGTCATCCTCGGCTCGGGTCCCAACCGCATCGGGCAGGGCATCGAGTTTGACTACTGCTGCGTGCACGCCAGTTTCGCCCTCTCCGCGGCTGGCTACGAGACGATCATGGTGAACTGCAACCCCGAGACCGTGTCCACCGACTACGACACCAGCGACCGCCTGTACTTTGAGCCCCTCACCGAGGAGGATCTCCACCACATCCTTGAGGCGGAGAAGCCCGACAAGGTCATCGTGTCCCTGGGCGGTCAGACGCCTCTCAAACTGGCGGGATCGATACCACGTTCGCTGGTTGCGGGTACGAGTTCAGCGTCTATTGACCGCGCAGAGGACCGCGAGCAGTGGAATGCCCTTTGTGACGATCTGGGCATCCTGCAGCCACCCGGCGGCACCGCTGTCGACCTTGTCGGCGCCATGAAGATCGTCGCTGAGATCGGCTACCCGGTGCTGGTCCGACCGAGTTACGTTCTCGGCGGTAGGGCCATGAGCATCGTGTACGACGACGCGGGCCTCGAAGTAGCGATGGCCGAACTGTTGGAGGCTGGCTCGTTGGGGCGAGAGGGCGGTCTGTCGGCTGAGCGCCCCGTGCTTATTGACCGGTTCCTTGAGGATGCCATCGAGGTTGATGTGGACGCCATCCGTGATCACACCGGTGAGGTGATGATCGGCGGAATCATGGAGCATGTCGAGGAGGCCGGTGTGCACTCTGGCGACAGTGCTTGCGCGTTGCCGCCACAGAACCTCGGTCAGCAGACCCAGGAAATCCTCGTTGACTACACGACGCGGCTCGCAACCGAGCTTGGCGTCGAAGGATTGCTCAACGTCCAGTTCGCAGTGCGTCAGGGAGACGTCTACGTCATCGAGGCCAACCCGCGGGCTTCTCGGACAGTGCCATTCGTGGCTAAGGCGACGTCGGTCCCACTGGCCAAGATCGCGGCCAGGGTCATGATGGGCGACAGCCTTGAGGCGTTACGCGCTGAAGGGCTCATACCCGCGACGGTGCCGTCTGGTCACGTGGCAGTCAAAGAGGCGGTGCTACCGTTCAGCCGTTTTCCCGATGTTGATGCGCTGCTCGGTCCCGAGATGCGCTCAACGGGCGAAGTCATGGGCCTTGACAGCACCTTCGGTCTGGCCTTCGCCAAGAGCCAGAGCGCGGCCTCAGGAAAACTTCCAAGCAGTGGCGCGGTGTTTTTGTCTCTCACGGACAAAGACAAGGCACTTGGGCTCCAGATTGCCCGGGGACTCCGCGAGCTGGGCTTTGAGATTGTCGCAACCGTCGGAACAACGGAGTACCTGGAGAAGAACCGGATCGAGGTTGCGCGCACGGTCTCTAAGCTCACCGGCCAGGAGCATCAGCAGTCGAACGCCGAGCATGAGGACGTGGTCGAACTCATCGCGGCTGGCGATATTCAGCTCGTCATCAACACCCCGCGCGGGCAAGGTCCGCGGGCTGACGGAACCCATATCCGTGCAGCAGCTATCCGCCATGGGGTGCCTTGTCTGACGACTGCGAGCGCGGGGCTTGCTGCGGTCGTTGGCATCCGAGACACTCGTGCCCATCTTCCGCGCGTGCGCAGTCTGCAGGAGTACCACGAGCTTTGACCGACCTGAGCACCACAGTCGGTTCAGTTCGGCTCAAGAACCCGGTTATGACCGCTGCTGGTACCGCGGGATTCGGGCTGGAACTTGGTCGGTATCTTGACCTGCAGCGTCTTGGGGCCTTTGTGACGAAGTCCCTGTCGCTTGAACCATGGGCGGGAAATCCGAGTCCGCGGGTGACGCAGGCAAACGCGGCGATGCTGAACAGCGTCGGACTCGATAACCCGGGTATCGACTCCTGGCTCAAGGACACCTTGCCGCAACTACGAGATCGTGGAGCGACCGTCGTCGTCAGTATCTGGGGCACCAGCGTGGCCGGCTACGCAGCAGTCGCAGCGCGCCTGAAGGGTGTCGACGGTATTGCCGCCGTTGAGGTCAATGTCTCGTGCCCGAATGTCGAAGAGCGCAGCCAGATGTTCTCCCATTCGCCCGAGCTTGCTGCGGCTGCAATCTCGGCCGCCCAGTGCGACAAGCCACTGTGGGCCAAGCTCAGTCCGAATGTCACCGACCTCAACGAGATTGTGGGGGCCGTGACCGGCGCCGGTGCCGAGGCCGTGACGCTGATCAACACCGTGCTGGGTATGTCCATCAACATTGACAAAGGCTCGCTCTCACTGGGCAATGGGGGAGGCGGCCTTTCAGGAGTCGCCATCCGACCCGTGGCGGTGCGGGCTGTCTACGAAGCGCGACGAAGTTTTCCGGATCTGCCCATCGTGGGCGTCGGGGGAATAGCATCAGGGGACCACGCAGTTGAACTCCTCATGGCGGGGGCGGACGCGATACAAGTGGGTACAGCCACTTTCTATGACCCACGTGCAGTTCATGGCGTGCAGGACGGGCTGGAGCAGTGGATGAAACGAAGGAAGATGTCGTCGTTGGACGAAGTGATTGGAGTTGCGCATGCAGGTTGATGAGCGTCCGGCGAGAGAACGTGTAGCGGTCGCGCTCGACGTCGATGACCTGGTGGCCGCGGAACGGATCGCCAAAGGACTGCAAAGTCACGTCGGGGTGGTGAAGGTGGGCCTGGAGCTCTACAGCGCCACTGGGCCAGACGCCGTGACAACAATGGTCGACATGGGATTCAAAGTATTTCTGGACCTCAAACTCCACGACATCCCAACGACTGTAGAACGCGCTTCTCGGGTACTTGGCGCGCTAGGTGTGAGCTATCTCACGCTCCATGCCCATGGCGGCGTCGAGATGTTGCGCGCCGGTGTGGAAGGACTCAGCGAGGGCGCCGATCGAGCAGGCCTGGAAATCCCGCAGGCGCTTGCGGTGACCGTGCTTACCCACGACAACACGGCGCCGCCGCACATTCTGCCCAAGCGTGTGATGCTTGCGCTGCAGGGCGGTTGCAGCGGAATCGTATGTGCTGCGGCCGACGCGGCAGAAGCACGCCACTACGGTCCGCGCCTCGAGGTTGTCGTCCCGGGAATCCGTCCGCTCGGATCACAGGTCGACGATCAGGCACGGCCCGCCACGCCAGCCGAAGCGATTACCGCCGGAGCTGACATGTTGGTCATCGGCCGACCTATAACCCGAGCTGACGACCCTGCTGCTGCGGCCGCAGAGATAGTCGCAGAAGTCGAGTCAACAATCACGAGCGTCC
>CAYUOD010000134.1:0-6812 GCA_964446225.1 uncultured Acidimicrobiales bacterium
GGGAACACCTATGTGTGAGACAACGAAGCGCCCGCCGCCGCGCTCCGGTAGCAGGTTACGGCATTGCATCCCGCCCCGCCTGGGTGCCTGGCACCATTGGGCGCCTGGCTCGTCGGTGTAGAACTCAACTGATTCGGCAATGTCTTCGCAGGGAAGAACAACCTCAGCCGCGCAGGTTCGGTCGCCGGTGTCCATGGCCGGAGCATATAGGACGCCCTCCGAGCCTCCTTGGCGGAGACTAATATGCGGGGGGGGAGAAACTTTTGGCTGAATCTGATGAGCTTGACGCTGCACCAATACTGCAGACCTGGATCACGAGCGATCGACCATTAGCGCGTCACATCGGGCGCCCCGTTATGAATTTCCTGCACATCGAGGCAGCCGGTGGCATCGTGCTCCTCGTGGCGACTGTCGTGGCTTTGTTATGGGCGAACTTCGGCGGCGCTTCCTACCAGGACTTCTGGACCTCAGAAATTCAGTTCGAGTTTCCGCGCCTGGTCGTCGCAGAGAGTCTTCATGACTGGGTGAACGATGGCCTCATGGCCGTGTTCTTCTTTGTGGTGGGGCTCGAGATCAAGCGGGAATGGGTGATGGGTGAACTCATGGACACCCGCGCGGCTCTCATGCCCGGGTTCGCTGCACTCGGCGGAATGGTCGTGCCAGCTCTGGTCTACTTGGCCGTAACTCTTGGCACAGACTTCAGTCAGGGCTGGGGCATCCCGATGGCGACCGACATAGCGTTCGCCCTGGGCGTACTCGCGCTCCTCGGCAATCGGATTCCAAGTTCGCTCAAGGTTTTCCTGTTGACACTTGCGATCGTCGATGACATCGGTGCGATCATCGTCATAGCACTCGTCTACACCACCGACCTCTCCTTTGGATGGCTAGCTATTGCTGCGATCCTGCTGGTGGGAATTCGGCTGATGAGAATGGCTCGTGTCTGGTACACGCCTGCCTATGTCGTCATGGCATTCGCGGTCTGGCTGGCAGTCCTTGAGTCCGGTGTACATGCGACGCTTGCCGGTGTGGTTCTGGGGATCATGACTCCGATGGTTGCGTTGAATCCAAAGTTCTCCCGCAAGCAGCTTGATGCCGCGCTTGATGAGGCAGGCGACGATCCATCAAGGATTGTCGATGCATCGAAGCTCATTCGCGAGTCTGTACCGGTGGGTCTTCGTCTGGAGCGAGCGCTCCATCCGATCACCAGCTTTCTCATCATCCCGGTCTTCGCGCTGGCGAATGCGGGCATTGTGATCAACAGCGAGGTGGTGTCCGACGCAGTTTCATCCCGGGTGACGCTCGGTATCGTGGCTGGGCTCGTTCTGGGCAAGATCGTTGGCATCTCCGGAGCGGTCTGGATCGGGCGGCGACTTGGACTTGGCGAGCTGCCCGCGGGGTCGAGCTTCATTCAGATTGTCGGTGTGGCAGCCATTGCCGGCATCGGTTTCACGGTCTCGTTGTTCATCACCAATCTGGCCTTTGGCGCTGATGACATCCAGAGTCAGGCGAAGATCGGTGTTCTTGTAGCCTCGTTTGCCGCCGCGGTTATCGGGGTACTTGTCCTTCTCAGCCATAAGACCAAGGATCCTGAACCAACCGAGGTCCCTCTCGTCGAGCGGTGACCGGGTGAACGCGGACCTGCCCATTGAGATCTCTCATCTCACGAAGACATACGGCGCTGAGCGCGGAATCGTGGACATCAGCCTCGAGGTGACGAAGAGACGAGGTATTCGGATTTCTGGGCCCAAATGGGCGGGTAAGACCACCACTATCCGCATGCTGCTGGATCATCTGCGAGCCACCTCTGGCAGTGCCCGGCTCTTCGGCTTTGGCTCGCGCGACGTTCTGAAAGTTCATCGAAATCTGGGCTTCGTGTCGAGTGAGCCGGCGTTCTACGACGCACTGACGGTGCAGGAAATGTTGGATTGGCTGTCGAGACTGCGCGGACGCAACGAGCAGACAGCAGTCGAGGGGCTCTCCCAGCGCCTCGATCTTGATCTTGCCCGGTCGATTGCTGAGCTGTCTAGGGGAAACCGGCAGAAGGTGTCAATCGTGCAGGCTTTCATGAACAATCCGGCACTGGTGATCATGGATGAACCGACCAGTGGCCTCGACCCCCTCATTCAGCACGCGTTCGAGGATCTGGTTGCCGGCTATGTCGGCAGCGGGGGCACGGTCTTCTTGTCGTCGCACATTCTGAGTGAAGTCGAGGAACTCTGTAGTCGAGTTGCGATCATTCGCGCGGGCGAACTGGTGGCGCTGAAGACAATGGCCGAGTGAAGGCTGCTGCGGTCAGGACCATGACCGTAGAGTTAGCGTCCCTGCCCGAACCCCACTTTCTGAGTGACCTGCCTGGCGTCGAGGTCGTGGCGCGGCAGGGGAGAAACGTTGTCGTTACGATATCCGGCGGTGGTGGCGTCGGCGCGGTGATGAGAGCGCTGGGCAAGGTTGACGTCGTTGACCTGGTGTCCATGCCACCCGACCTTGAAGAGGTCTTCCTCTCGTACTACGCAACTGGGAGGCCTGGGTGACCGGTCTGCCGATTCTCGCGCGCCTCATCCAGGACAAGCGCAAGAGCCTGCTGGGCTGGACACTGGGCATGGTGGTATATCTCGCCATGATTATGGCGCTGTGGCCGACTATTCGGGATTCTGAGGGTCTACAACAGGCCGTGGAGGACTATCCCGAGGCGCTGAAGAGTCTGTTAGGTGGCTCTGCGGGCTTCGACTACACCAGCCCCGCTGGCTATCTGAATACACAAGTTTTCTCCCTTGTGCTCCCGCTCATGTGGGCGGTGTTGGGATCGGTATGGCGGCCTCGGTACTGGCCGGTGAAGAGGAAAGTGACAAGCTTGATCTTGTCCTCGCAAACCCGGTGACCCGACAGCGTCTTCTGCTTGAAAAGTCCCTGGGCATTCTATTGATGTCGTCGCTGTTGGGACTTGTTGTTCTGACGACGATGTTTCTCTTAGATGCTTTGCTCGAACTGCGCATTGCCCTGGCTGACTACTCCGCGGCGGTACTCGGAGCGTTCTTACTGGCGGCCGTGTACTCCTTCGTTGCACTTGGCGCGGCTGCTGTTCGTGGGCGGCGTGGATTCGCGATCGGCGCAGCGAGTGCGGCGCTCGGCATCGGATATCTCCTCCAGGTGGTGTCCGGCATCTCGTCCAGCCTGGAGTGGCTCAGGTATCTCTCACCTTTTATTACGCCACAGGGTCGCAGCCGATTCAGAACGGACTGCCTCTCGGTTACGCGGCCGTGCTTGTCGCGGTTGTCCTGGTTTCGCTGCTGGTGTCACTAGCACGTTTTGGCCGTCGAGATCTGGGCAGGTAGCCGGGCCGCCATCAGGATTGCGAATGAGACTCATTCTCAGTAGCCTCTGTGTCTGTGAAAGCACGGCGCCCAAACTCCGCTCGCATCACCGTCCCCATCGTGGCGACCTTGCTCCTCATTGCCGCCTGTGGCACTGAGGTAGGAGCGCGGGACCCAGGTGACCCGCCGCTTGTCATGGCTACGACGACCATCTGGGCTGACGTCGTGAGCGAGGTCGCATGCAACGCCGACGTCGAGATCCGTGCGCTCGCCCCTGCCGGCCTGGACCCCCACGACGTCGAGCTGTCGCTGGCACAGCGCGTTGCTATGGAACAGGCAAGCCTGATCGTGGAAAATGGCCTCGGACTTGAAGCGGGCATGCTCTCAGCGCTGGCCTCGCTGCGGGGCTCTGCGTCTGTGTTCACCGTGGCTGATTTCGTAAATGTCCGCGAGTCGGCCCTTGGCACCAAGGATCCACATATCTGGCTTGACCCTGCGGCGGTCCATGCCATGGTGCCAGAGCTCGGCGTGGTAATGGAGCAGACCTTGGAGCTGCCGGCCGGGGCCCTCGACGAGTGCGTCGCCAACTACCAGGCACGTCTCTTGGATCTCGACGACGCGATCGCCACGACCCTTGCGTCTCTGACGCCAGCCCAGCGACAGCTGGTGACCAATCATGACGTACTCGGATATTTTGCAGACCGTTACGGGCTCCAGGTCGTTGGGACCGTGCTGAGCGGCACCTCATCTTTGGCTGGCGCCAAACCACGGCAGCTCGAAGAGCTATCGGCGACATTGACCGAACTGGGAATCCGGACGATCTTCATCAACGAGGGAGAGCGAAGTCCCGACGCCGTGGCTGTCGCCGAGGAGGTCGGCGACACCGAGTTGGTGGAGCTACAAGTGGCGTGGATAGATCTGTCGACTCCCAGCTATCTACGACTGCTCAGCACCCTGGGCGGCTCCATAGCGGCAGGCGTGTCTGATGAGTAGCGCATTGATGGCGCCCTTGGACTGGGGAATCGCCCCGTTTCTCGACAGTCCGGTCATGCAACGCGCACTCCTGGCCGGTCTCCTGGCCGTCCTGTGTACCTCGGTCATTGGCACCTGGGTCGTACTGCGCGGCATGAGCTTTCTGGGAGACGCGCTGGCTCATGGTGTTCTGCCCGGAGTTGCGCTCGCGTTCTTGGTCGGTTGGAGTCTCAGCGTGGGCGCATTCGCTGCCGCCCTGCTCATGGTCGCAGGTGTCAACCTGCTCCGCGAGCGTTCACCGCTGCCCGACGATACGAGTATCGGTATTCTCTTCGTTGGGTTCTTGGCGCTGGCGATTGTCATCATGTCGAGCGGCAGCGCAGCCTATGTCGGTGACCTCAACGGCATTCTCTTCGGCTCCGTCACAGGCATCACCGAGTCCGATCTGGTCCGCCAGGCGCTCGCGGCTCTATTCATATTGATCGGCGTCGCAATTCTCTACAGGCCACTCCTTGCGCTGAGTTTCGACGAGACGAAGGCGCAGCTCCTTGGGATGAATCCGCGCCTCACTCAGGCTGCATTGATGGTGCTGTTGGTGGTCGCGATTGTTGCGTCCTTTGAGGTCGTCGGGAACCTGCTTGTATTCGCGTTCCTGATTGCTCCGCCTGCAGCAGCTGCCCTGGCGGTCCGAAGAGTCCCATGGATAATGTTCGGCGCGGTCTGCCTCGGCGGCTTTGCCGTTTGGCTGGGCCTTGTTTTGAGCTATCACTACGGCACTGCTGCGGGAGCCACCATGGCTCTCGTCGCGGTAGCGGAGTTTCTTGTGATGGTAGTAGCGCGCTCACTGCGGTTGCGCAGTTTGTAGCAGTCGTGGCGTGACACTGAACAATCCGCACTGCCAGGTGAGCCAATTGTTGCCACAGCGCCCAGATCCGAGAATCTTTTCTGCACAGATTTTGCTGTTTATGTCGCTGCGAAGCCACGGACTTCGTCCCACTATCTGAGACGATTCGCAGCCAGTGAGCGGAGGCCCAGGCTGCAGGGCTGCCGGAAACGGCGCATTCATGGTGCTCAGCCATGTGTGTCAGCGATCTGCAACTGATCATATGGTCTTTTTGATAGCAACGCACCGTGGCCGTCTTACCACGGTGGGTGGGGAGGCTGAGCTGCATAGTTCGCGCCATCTCACCTCCATGTGGCACTGGTGGCCAACGCCCACTAAGTTACCGGCTAGGAAATTTCAAGCAATCGGGCACAAACTCTTCTCTGCACCTCCCTGCGGAATTGGTCGACGCATTCTCTGTTGCGTTGCCTGATGGAGCTTGTGTCCCTGAGGAGGGAAACCAGTGAACAAACGACGGCTTTCAAAGCTGCTGATGCTTTTCTTTGCCTTCACATTGTTCGCCGCAGCTTGCGGTGACAGTGGAGACAGCAGCACAGACAGCGGCGACGATTCAACCGAAACCACGGCGGCACCTGCCGACGATGGAGATACAACGGAAACTACTGCGGCCGAAGAGCCCACAGAAACAACCATGTCCGATGAAGACATGGCTGGTATGGAAGGCGGCGGTGAGATTATTCTTGCTGCTGAGCAGTGGCCAGAGTGCTTGAACCCAGCTACAAGTTGCGCAAACGCTTCTTGGCTGAGCTTCAGCGTGCTGACCCATGTGTTGCCTCGTGCGATGGAACTGAACCTGGAGAACGCATTCGTGCCTTCGCCGGTTCTGACCGAAGCACCAACCGCCGACAATGGTGGAGCGGTGCTTAATGACGACGACACCTTCACCCTGACATTCAACATCAACCCAGACGCCGTCTGGAGCGATGGAACACCGATCACCTCGACGGACTTCAAGTTCACGTGGGAAGCCACGCTGAACACGACCGGAACCCTGAGCACCATCGGCATGGACAAGATCACTGCCGTTGATGACAGTGATCCTGCTGTTGCAGTCATCGAGTTCGAGGAGCCTTACGCACCTTGGCCAGATCTGTTCGGCGGCACCACCGGGTACTTGTACCCGGCACACGCCTTTGCATCAACTGACATTGCTGAGGACTGGAACGACGAAATCACCGTTTCCGGCGGACCATGGATCCTTGAATCATGGAGCCAGGATCAGGCGATTCTCGTACCAAACGAGAACTACTGGGATGCAGACCGTATTCCGCTAGTGGACCGTGTGGTTATTGTTCCTCGCGAAGACACCGACACTGAGGTTGTAGCGCTGCAGACTGGTGAAGTCTTCGGTATCTACCCGCAGCCGTTCCCAGGTGCTACCGAGCGTCTCACAGACGACTCCATCGAGTTTGTCCTCGGTGGCGGAACCTTCATGGAGGGCCTCTGGATTAACCAGGACTCACCAGACGAGAACCCGGGTGTAGCCGCGATGAATGACCCGCTTGTTCGTCAGGCGCTCATCTACTCGCTGGACCGTCAGTCAATCGCTGACGTCGCCATTGGTGACGGTGGAACCGCAACGGTTCTGCAGTGCACCGGCTGGAACCCGTTCTTCGGTGACTGGT
>CAYUOD010000135.1:0-6777 GCA_964446225.1 uncultured Acidimicrobiales bacterium
AAACCTGGGTAACCCGTAGCGTTCCGTTGCACGAAATCGCCGTCTACCGACGAGCGGCCAGCTCACAGCATCTCGCTGGGGTTTTTCTGCCGCGCTAGTCGAGTGCCACCGCGATGTCGCAGTCGTGTAGCGGTCACTCATGGCAGCTACCGACCCGAAACCAACGTCTGAGTAATAGCGTTTCCTTATACACTCACGACATGAAGCTGCAACAGATCCGCTGCTTCGAAGCGGTGGTCAGGACCGGATCGTTCAGAGCCGCGGCAAAACAGCTGTACCTGACGCAGCCAGCAGTCTCGCTTCATGTCGCAAAACTGGAAGCTGAACTTGGCTGCAACCTGCTGGTGCGTACGCCCAAAGGCTCCGACATCTCAGCCGCCGGGAAACGCCTCCTGCCCTATTTCCACGCGGTACTCAAAGCCGAGGCCGAGCTGCTTGAACGGGCCCGGGGCGAACGCAGCACAGACCAACAAACGGTTCGACTGTGGGCCCTCAAGGTCATCAGCGACGTACTCATCAGTCGCGTCTCAGCACGACTCAAGGTCGACTTCCCGAAAATCAAACTCGAAGTCACCCTGGCCACATCACCGGAAATCATTCGGGCGATAAGCGATCACACCTGCGACATCGGGGTCGTACGCCAAACCACACCCGTCGCCTACGACCCAGAACTCACCGTGCTGCCCCTGCTCGCCGCGCGTCCGGTGGTGGTAGCACCCAAAGACCATCCGATCCTGCAGACACCAGAACTCACTCGTGAAAGGTTTGCAGAGGTCCCGCTCGTTGGCTGGCACGAAGGCCTCACGATGCACAGCATCTTCCAGAGCTACCTCAGTGAGACCCCGACTCTGGTTGTGGCGACCGCGAGTTCGGCAGCACAAATGCATTCGCTCATCCGGGAAACAAGAGGCATCGGCCTTGAGTTCGATTTCAACTTCTGGCACGAACACGACCGGACCAATCCACTTGCATTCCGTTACCCGGATGATCTCAACGAGGTCAGCAACTTCTGTGCGCTCGCAGCCAAGTCCGACCGGCAGCAGTCCACCTGGAAGGTCCTGCGACTGTTGCAGGACGAGGTCGTTGTCTGTCACGAACAGCTTCAGGCCAACGTCCTCGCGCACGAGGTCGCAGCACCGGTCTGAGCGCCAAGTAACCTCGCCTCATGCACGACCAGGACCTCATGCGCCTCGCCCTCAGCGAGGCGCGGCTTGCACTCGATCACGACGATGTGCCCGTTGGAGCAATAGTCGTTCACGAAGGTGAAGTCATCGCGTCACGTCACAACGAACGCGAACTGCATCAGGATCCGTCGGCCCACGCCGAAGTGCTGGCGCTCAAGGATGCTGCCCAACACCTGGGGCGCTGGCGACTGGACGACTGCACCCTGGTCGTGACCCTCGAACCCTGCTTGGCATGCGCGGGAACCTCGGTGAATGCCCGCATCAAACGCCTCGTCTTTGGCGCCCACGATGGAAAGGCGGGTGCCTGTGAATCCCTGTACAACCTGTGCACGGACCCAAGACTCAACCACGAGATTCCGCTCACCTCCGGAGTTCTGGCCGCAGAGTCAGCACTACTCCTACGCGACTTCTTCTCGGCTCGGCGCTAGACGCGCGCTCAGCTCAGATCAAAACCGACAATCGCACCGCCGCCAGCAGGTGACTCGACAAAGACCTCTCCCCCGTGTCTCATCGCGACCTGCTCGACGATAGCGAGACCGAGACCAGAGCCCGGAGCCGAGCGAGCTTCATCCGACCGGTAGAAGCGGTCAAAGATCCGGGTTTCATCAGTCATGGAAATGCCGGGGCCCCAGTCCTGAACGAACACCCGAAGTCCTTGAACGTGCACCTCAATGAGCCCATCGGGAGAGCTGAACTTCACCGCGTTGTCCACGAGGTTGGATAGCGCGCGCTCCAGGGCCATCTGCTGGCCCTGCAGATCAGAGTCGCCTGAGCGAACGAGGTCAATCTCGCGCTGGTAGCGGCGCAGAGAGCGCTCGACGATGACCTTCGCTAGGTCGCCGAGATTGACCTGAGTCAGCGGCTCGGATGCACGCTGGGTCTGAGAGGCAAGGGCAACAAGCTCCTCACTCAGAACGGTGAGCTCCTGGAGTTCAAGATGCACATCAGTCAAGATCTCATCCCTGTCATCACCCGCCAGATCCGGCTGCCGCAAGAGGAGTTCGATATTGGTACGTAGCGACGTCAGCGGAGTGCGCAGCTCATGGCTCGCGTCCTGCACCAGGCGTTGCTGTTGATGTCGAGAAGTCGCCAAGGCCGCGAGCATCTCATTGAAGCTCACCGCCAGACGTCCCACCTCGTCGCTCCTGTCAATCTCCAAGGGACGCAGCTCCTCACCCTTGGCGACGTTCTCGGTGGCCAGCGTCAGCCGCTCGATGGGCTGAGCGATACGCCTTGCCACCTCCCATGCAATAGCTGCAGCCACGGCGATACCAATGAGTCCAAGGATGATGAACCTGGTGCGAAGCGCTGCCAACACCTGCTCAGATTCTGAGAGGCTGCGTCCCACCATTATCGCGCCACCCCGACCGGGAAACGAGCGTGTCACCACCCGATAGCGCTCATTGTCGATTTCGACGGTTCGGAACACCGAGCGCCCACCGGACGCAGCCAACTCAACGGACTTCTCATCCACCGGAAGCTCGGGATCGCCATCAACGGCGATGATCACCGCTCCGCTGGCGTCCAACCATTGCAGCTCGACATCAAGGCCAGCTCCGTTGTCCTCGAGCGCACGCATCAGAGGCATCTCGGTGTGGCCGCGGCGTATCGGAAGAATGGAGGACGCACGAGCTGCAAGCGCGCTGTCGGTTTCGGTCATCAGCTGCCGCTCCACCAGAAGCCTCGCCCCCACAGCAGTGAAGACCACCACGACCGAGACGATTAATGCGACCATAAGCGACAAGCGCCAACGCAGGCTCATGGTTCCCTCAGGACGTAGCCCACGCCGCGCACTGTGTGAATGACCCGGCTCGCACCGTCGGCTTCCAGCTTGCGGCGCAGGTAGCCGATGTAAACATCGAGTGACTTCGAATCCGTCTCGAAGTCGAAGCCCCAGATCCGCTCAAAAATTACACTTCGCTCAAGCACTATTCCGGCATTCTCGATGAGCAGAGCCAGCAGATCAAACTCGGTCTTGGTGAGATCAAGTCGGACGCCATCACGCAGCACCGTGCGCGCATCCAGGTCGAGGCTCACGTCGCCCACCGACACAGGGCCCTCATCGGACGAGTCATCGTTTCGACGCAGCAGAGCTCTCACACGGGCCATGAGTTCGTCCAGCGCGAATGGCTTCACAAGGTAGTCGTCTGCGCCAGCATCCAGGCCGACAACCCGATCACTGATCTCATGGCGGGCGGTGAGCATGAGAATCGGGGTGGACACGCCCCGCTGGCGCACCGTGCGACATACCGACAGACCATCCACATAGGGCAGTCCGATGTCCAGCAGCACCAGATCCGGGGAGTCGGGTGTGATCATCTCAAGAGCCTGGGCGCCGTCGCTCGCAAACAGCAGGTCATAGCCCGCGAAGCGCATCGCCCGTCCGAGCGACTCCCGGACGCTGCGATCATCCTCAGCAATGAGCACACAGCCCAGACTCGCTTCCGCCATTGACTTCCATCCTTCGAGGGCACACCAGATGGTGCCGTAACTCCTGCTACCAGGTGTATCGCTTCATCGTAAGAGCAGAGTAAGGGCTCGGCGGGTCTTCTTACCAAACTCTTAGCTTCGTCTCGGAATCGTCTTAATCAACAGCGGCACAGTGAAGCCATCAACCGAAGGAACAGGAACCCAAAATGGTAAAGAAGCTTATTGGCGCAGTCACCACGACAGGCCTCCTCGCCGGAGGAGTTGCCCTTGCCCTGGTATCTCCCGGCGTAGCGAGTGCCGCAGGTCACCAGACAATCGACACCTCAGACGCCGACACAACCGCAGAGGATCACGGCCCAGAAATGCGCCGCCGTGCACGTCCGAATCTGGACACCCTGAGCGAAGTACTTGGCGTTGATTCAGAAACACTCGGCGAAGCACTCAGAGGCGGCCAGTCCATCGCAGATATTGCTGCGGAGAACAATGTCAGCATCGACACCGTCACGCAGGCCATGCTCGACGAACAGGCCGAACGTATCGCTACCGCACTTGAGTCAGGCAGGATCGATCAAGAGCGGGCAGATGCGATGACCGAACGCCTCACCGAAAACATCGCTGGCATCGTCAACGGAGAGATGGGGCCAGGCCAGGGCGGCATGGGTCAGGGCGGTATCGGCCACGGCGGTATGGGGCAGGGCGGCATGGGCCAAGGTGGTCCGAACATGGACGCCCTGAGCGAGGTACTCGGCGTTGACGCCGACACGCTTCGCGAGTCGCTGATGGACGGCCAGTCCATCGCCGACCTCGCCGCTGAGAACAACGTCAGCATCGACACCGTCACGCAGGCGATGCTCGGCGCGCAGGCCCAACGTCTTGGCGCAGCAGTCACTGAGGGCAGGATCGACCAGGAGCAGGCCGACCAGATGACCGAACGCCTCGCCGAAAATGTTGACGCCATCATTAACGGTGAGATGGGACCAGGTCAGGGCGGCATGGGTCAAGGCGGCATGGGCCGCGGCATGCGTCAGGAGCGCCGGGGAGAGAACCTGGATGAGATGGCCGGACTGCTCGGCGTCGACTCACAGGATCTCGCGGACTCACTCAAGTCTGGCTCATCGCTGTCTGACATTGCCGAAGAGAACGGTGTCGACACCGAGCTGATCGTCGACGCGATTGTTGACCGCCAGACCGAACGGCTCAATGACGCCGTAGAGAACGGACGCATGAGCGAGGATCGTGCGGCCGAGATCGCCGAGAATATCGAAGAGCGGGCGACCGCCATGGCAGATGGAGAGCGAGGCCCGGGCCACCGGCGCGGCGGAGCACCCGGCCGGGCGCCGAGCAACTAACATCTTTAGCGGAGGGTTGCCAGAGCGGACGAATGGGACGGTCTCGAAAATCGTTGTGGCTTTCGGGTCACCGTGGGTTCGAATCCCACACCCTCCGCCACTTCGCAGGATGCGTAATCTGATCGCCCTATAGGCGATCAGATTACGCATCCTGGTGGTTTTGGGCGAACCTCAACTCGTCCAACCCAAGGATTGTGCGACGCTGTCACAGCGCCGCACCAAACTAGGGGGATGACAGTACAGACGTGGACCGTCTCCGAAGTCTGCCAGGGGGTCACCGATCTCTTCGAGCAGACATTCCCAGAAGAGATATGGGTTCGTGGTGAGGTACAGGGCTACCGCGTCTCGCCACAAGGCCACGCATACTTCGATCTTCTCGAGCCAACAGATCAGAAACGTAAGAAAGCCAAGGCGAAGATCCCCGTGACACTGTTCGCTGGCCGTCGCAGGGGCGTCGACGCCACCCTGCGCAAGGTCGGCAACCTCACACTCGACGACGGGCTTGAAGTGCGTATCCGTGGGGATCTGCGCTACTACAGCGCCCAGAGCCGGGTGCAGATGCTGATGACCGCCATCGATCCTCGTCACACACTCGGTCAGATCGCGGCAGAAAAAGAGCGCATCCTGCAAGTGCTCGCCGAAGAAGGCATTCTGGCCCGCAACGGGCGCCGCGAGCTCACGTCGGTACCACTCAAGCTCGCCATTGTAACCAGCGTCGACAGCGCTGCATACAACGATGTCATTGCCGAGTTGGGTGCCAGCAGCTTCGGTTACGCGGTCACCGTTGCCGACGCCCGGGTGCAGGGAAAGAACGCGGAAGCCGAGATTGTCACTGCACTGCAGACTGTTGCAGCCATGGGCCTCGATGCAATCCTGCTTATTCGCGGCGGAGGTAGCCGCAGCGATCTTGCGGCATTTGAATCCGAGCTCGTAGCCCGAGCGATTGCTGCCTCACCAACGCCGGTCATATCCGGTATCGGGCATGAGATCGACCGGTCCGTAGCAGACGAGGCCGTACACACAGCCCTCAAAACCCCAACCGCAGCCGCGGGGTTCGTCAACGATCGGGTCAATGCATTCCTCACGGATGCTGAGGCGGCCTACACCGCCATCGGGCGCCTCGCGACCCAGCAGTTGCTCAGACACAGCACCCATCTTTCCCATCAAGGTGACCGACTGCGGGCTGCAACATCTGCCACCCTGCACATCAGGTCAAGTGAGCTTCGCGCTCGCGAGCAACTCCTCATTCAGTGGGCGCCGAGGCTCCTTGAGCAGTCCTCGCTCCACATCGAGCAGCTTGCTCTTCTGATTGCGCAGCTTCACCCCGATCGCATGCTGCAACGGGGATTCAGCATCACGAGAACTGATTCAGGAGAGGTCCTGCGGGACACCACGAACACAGCCAAGGGAGCCATCCTCACAACACAGTTGGCGCAGGGCTCCCTCACCTCAGAAGTAACTCAGACCCAGGAGCCAGTGCATGAGCAATAGCGTCCCACCCGAAGAACTCGGCTATGCGGCCGCTTTGGCCGAGCTGGACGAGATCCTGCGCGGCCTGGAGGCCAACGACACAGACGTAGATCGACTGGGCGAGCAGGTACACCGAGCGTCCGTGCTCATCAGTCTCTGCAGAGATCGCATCACCGGCGCGCGCATGAGCGTCGAAGAGGTTGTAGCGAAACTCGAAAACACACGCAACGAGTCACTCTTCAAAGAGTCCGAGGAAGCGTAGGCCGTCAGCGCGCTTCGTCCCACAAAAAAAGGTGTGGGTGAAAGCGACACTGGTGGGGATCGCTTCCACCCACTGACGTACC
>CAYUOD010000136.1:0-6751 GCA_964446225.1 uncultured Acidimicrobiales bacterium
GTGTGTAGCACCGTGCCGAAGGAGTTTCGGTAGCTCGTCACCCAGAGCAGACCCAGCGCGAACGCGGGGCCGAGTATCCGGAACTTGATGCCAGCTACGAAGCAGACGCCGAGTGCGATCGTGAGTACGAGTATGAGATCCACAGTCGTTGCGCTGAGTGGTTGGCCGAGAAGGGTCCCGACTATGCCCACCGGCTCGAAGCGCTCGGGTCCGTAGCTCCCGAACGAACGCAGGTGGGGGGTGCGTACCAGCAGGTAAGCCAGTGCGAATCCGCCGGCTGAGATGCGCAGGTACGCGAGATGCCGTGCCGGTGCCGGCGAGAACCAGACCGTCGAGTTCATTCTGCGCGCTCACAGGTCGCGTGGATCTGCGTGTTCAGAGGGGTCTTGTCACCCGCGTACCAGGCGATCGCGTCGAGACGCTCAGTGAGCACCAGCACGGTTACGACATCGCTGCTTGAGCCGACTCGCTTCAGCGCTTCACCGCAAAGCTGTTCGGAGTTTCCCGTGCGGATCTGGCGCCGCACATAGGAACCTGCCTGGATGACCTCGTCGGTTCCGGCGATGATTCTCGGACCGAGCGCAACGCGATTACCCGCGGCATCCACACCAACCACGAGTTCAATGTCAGTGGTCTGAGCCTGGCTGTTTGAGAACATCGGGTAGGTCGAAAGGGGGAAGCTGTCGTTGCCGTGTGTGAGCGGCCACAGCAATGCCACAGACACCAACAGCGTGACCAGAACGGCCTTGCGTTTCTCTCGCATTCTGCGAGCCTAGGCCCCGCTCCTATGCTGTTGAAGCCCATGAGTACACGACGACGGATTTCTGTGACAGTTCTGGCCTGGATCTTGGGGGCGGTGGCGTTGCGCACATTCGTCCTGCTGCCCGAGCTGTGTGATCCTCCGACCCGTGCCGAACTGGACGCGAGCGCTTTGGGTGCTGCCATCTGGGCCAGCGAGAATCTGGAGGAGAGTGGCCGTTTTCTGTATCGCTACGACCAGGTCGCGCAGGAGGATTTGGGGGGCTACAACCTTGTCCGTCACGTCGCCATGAGCAACGCTCTTTACCAGATGGTGCTGGCTGGCAACGACGAGTTCCTGGAGCCGGCGGACCGGTCAATGGAGTATCTGTTTACGCTGCTTATCGACACGCCGGAGGGCCAGACGTTCGCTGTACCCAATGGTCGGGCCCGGGTTGGTGGGACCGGTCTCATGGCGCTTGCGCTCATGCATAGGCGTGCAGCCACCGGCGACCAACGCTACGACGATCTCATCGTGGATCTCGGCGGGTTTATTGTTGGCCAACAGGAGCAGACGGGCGCTCTGTTGGCCTACTGGGACCAGAACAAGCAGGCGCCGATTCCGGATCAGTACGGTCAGTTCGCGACTGGCGAAGCGTTCTGGGCACTGGTGCTGCTCGACAGGACCTTTCCGGGCAACGGATTTAGCGAACCGAAGTGGCTTGCAGCCGACTACGTCGCCACCGCTCGTGATGTGGCCGAGGGCTACCAATGGCGGCAACCAGATCACTGGGCGGCCTACGCGTTCGCGGACCTCGCTCTCGATGAGGAACTTAAGGACACCCACGTGGCATATCTCCGTGATCAGGCCGGAGACTTCGGGCTGATGACGCGCTACGAGTCACAGCGGACGAACGGGGACTGGAATCAGTTGGTGCGTGGACACCAGGCCCTGGGTGCGGGGGTCGGGGCGATGGGAGAGGGCCTCAACGGGCTCCTCAGAGTGAGCCTGAGAGACGAGCGTCTCGCCGACCTGTCGGCGCCTCTGGAGCGTCACCTGGGCTGCACCACCGATCTCCTCGTGCAACGCCAGTCGACGAGCGCTGACCCTGCGGCCCGGGGCGCTTGGTTCTCCGATGCAGTCACCCAGGTAGACGATCAGCAGCACACACTTTCGGCACTCTTGCTCTACTCGGAGATCCTTGAGGAAGGTGAAGCACAATGAGTGCTGTCCTGGCGACAATTGGCTTCTTTGTCCTGTTGAGTGGATTCAGGCTTCACACGTTGGTCGCGGGACCGCGGGACCGCCGGACCCTCAGCATCGGAGCGGGTGTAGCTGCTCTGGTGGCCCTGCTTCTGCTGGTCTTGGGGCGTCCACTCAGCGACTTCCTGGAGGTGTCCCCGCCGACGTTCTGGGTGGCCTCAGGGATTGTCATGACGGCCTTTGGTCTGCTCGCAGTCGTGCGAGGGCCTGGCAAACCCTGGGAGTTCGACGTGGGCTTCAAGGCAGCGCTGGTGCCAGTTGCATTCCCTATCCTGATCACGCCGGCGCTCGTCATGCACGCCCTCGCGAGCGGCCTCGACGCAAGTGCGGGGATGCTTCTTGGCGTCGCGGCTGCTGCAGTGGTCGCGGGCCTCGTGGGGATAAGTGGTCTGCCGCGGCGGGTTCTAGCCGCGCTGGTGCGCGTTGAAGGCGCATTAGTGGTCTTGTTGGGAGTGGTCTGGCTGGTGGAGGGTTCCCGCGGCCTGCTGCTATGAGAGGTCGTGGTGCAGCGCGCTGTTCGCAGCGTGGACACCACACATGCCGTGTACCCCTCCGCCAGGTGGCGTCGATGCCGAACACAGGTAGATGCCGTGCTTGCTGTCTATGCGCCATGGCTCGGTGGAGAAAGTGGGACGGCGAAACCCCGCCAGCCCGCCCTGGGTGCCGCCGGTTATGTCGCCCTGCACCAGGTTGGCACTGAGGCTTGGGAACGAGTCCAGATTCCAGATGTGGCGTGCGAGCACTATGTCGCGAAAACCTGGAGCGAAGCGTTCGATTTGATTCTCGATGGACTTGGTCATGTCCTGGTCGCACCCGTGGGGCACGTGACAGTAGGCCCAGGCCACCTGTTTGCCCGAGGGTGCGCGAGACGTATCTGCCAAGCTTGGTTGGGTGACAATCACAAACGGTCGCTCTGAGACCTTGCCTTTAGCGGTCTCAGACAGAGACTGGGCAATTTCACTGAAGGAGCCTCCCACGTGGACCGTCCCTGCGGCCCGGGACAGTTCATCCGACCAGGGGATCGGACCGTCAAGCGCATAGTCGATCTTGAAGATGCTTGTCGTGCGTTTGACGCCTGTGAGGCGGCGCCTCATTCGCCTGCCGAGGTCATCACCTGCGATGGCTACGAGGTGTTCAGGAGCGGTATCGAACAGCACGACGCGATGGGGTGGAAGGTCGGGCAGTCGGTGGACTTCACTTGCGAGTTCCACCTTGCCTCCCGCAGCCTCGAAGCGCGCGAGCAGCGCACGTGAGATGTTTCCGGCGCCACCTTTGGCGAAGGGCCAACCGTTGAGGTGTGCCGCGGCGGCCAGCGTGACCGCAAAGCCTCCTGCGACGGGTTGACGCAGCGGCACAACGCCATGAGCAGCAATTCCCGCCCACAGCGCAGCCGCGGGCCCGGAGCGCATCAGGATGGCGGTGGCCCGCGGCGGGGTAAGCAGTCGAGCACCAAGAACTGACGTGTGGAGCGGCCGTGTCGGCCAACGAAAGACCGGGCCGAGAACGATCTCCAAGGAGGCTTCGGGAGCAGCCAGGAATGGTGCAAGAAGGCGCCGATACATGCCAGCGCCCCGGCCCAGGCCGGCCAGGGTCTCGTCGAGATCGCGGTGCAGTGCTATCGATGCCCCGTCGAGCGGGTGGCTAGCGGGAATCGTGGGTTGAGAGAACTGCAGCCCAAAGTCCGCAGTTGCGTCCGAGCAGATGAGCGGTGAGAGAGCCGCGAGTGGGAACACCGAAGCGCCGAGGTCGTGAACGAACCCGGGCAGCGTGAGCTCTGCACTACGCAGAGCGCCCCCTGGTTCGTTGGACTTGTCGACCAGGAGCACCGACACGCCGGCCTCGGCCAGGGTTATCGCCGCACCGAGGCCGTTCGGCCCCGCGCCCACCACCACTGCGTCGACTTGACTCATCCGACTGCTGCAGGTCTGAGGTGAGGAGTGCCTCTCACCTGTTCATCTTCTAGCGCGGCGAGCGCTTGTGGCAGCTCATCCATCGGGCACTTCACCTGCTGGTGTTCAGGAATCGCGCCGGAGCGAATCAGGGCCAGGACACTCTGGTGATCCGACTGCACCATCTGCCAGGCTTTCATTGAGTCTCCTGCCCGATATCGTGCGGACGATTAATTTGTAGCCTAGGCAAGATTTCGCCTGGTGGGACTACCTGGAGCGCGCGCCCTGCGCTCCGTGGCTATCGTCGATGTCTGTGCAGAGAATCAACGCCGTACTGATCGCGAACCGCGGAGAGATCGCGGCGCGCGTCATTCGTACGGCGCGGCGCATGGGAATGCGCACAGTGGCAGTGGCCAGCGACGCAGATCTCGACCTGTCGTTCGCCTCCGCTGCCGATGAGGTGATTGCACTTGGTGGTTTGTCCGCAGCTGAGAGCTATCTGGACATTGAGAAGGTCATCGCGGCTGCGCTTACAGCTGAGGTGGACGCAATTCATCCTGGTTACGGTTTCCTGGCCGAGAGCCCGGATTTCGCGCGGGCCTGTCTGGCTGCCGGGCTTGTTTTCGTCGGTCCTTCGCCCGACTCCATGCTTCAGATGGGACACAAGACGCTGGCCAAGGAGGTGGCTGTTCAAGCCGGGGTTCCTGTGATCGTCGGTGCAACCATCGACGACATGTTGGCCAGCGATGCGCTCGCCCTGGAGGCACGGGCCGCTGAGATCGGCTTTCCGCTACTCGTGAAGGCCTCAGCTGGCGGGGGAGGCCGCGGTATGCGCCTCGTCACGCAACTCGATGAGTTGGGGTCTGCGGTCGAGCAGGCGGGCCGTGAGGCGGAAGCCTCCTTTGGGGACGCCTCGCTGTTCCTCGAGCGGTACCTGAGCGCTGCGCGCCACATTGAGGTTCAGATCATCGCGGATGGCCACGGGACGGTGTTGAGCCTGGGGGACCGTGACTGCTCGCTTCAGAGGCGGCACCAAAAAGTTATCGAGGAAGCGCCAGCACCTGGACTCTCACCTGAACTTCGTTCTGAAATGGCCCAGAGTGCAGTACGTCTGGCCCGCGGCATCTCCTATGAGGGGGTCGGAACGGTGGAGTATCTGGTGTCCGGCAACGACTTCTATTTCCTCGAGATGAACACACGCCTGCAGGTTGAACATCCGGTGACCGAGGCGATCACCGGACTGGATCTGGTCGAGTTGCAGTTCGTCGTGGCCAGGGGGGACAGGTTGCCGCTCAGCCAGGACGACGTGCGTCTGTGTGGTCATGCAATCGAGGCCCGTCTCTGCGCTGAGGATCCCAGAGCTGGCTATCTGCCCTCCAGTGGAGCAATCGCGGTCGCGGATTGGCCGCAGCCGGGGAACGTTCGCATCGAGCAGACCTATTTCGCGGGCGATGAAATCTCGTCTTTTTATGACTCGCTCGTGGCTAAGGTGATTGTGCACGCCGAGAGTCGCGCAGAGGCGAGGTCGCGGCTCTCGCAACAGCTCAGGGGGCTGCGGTTCCACGGACCCAGCGTGAATCGGGACCTGCTGGTGACTCTGCTGGATTCGACTGTCTTCGACGCTGGTGGCGCAACGACGCACAGCTTGGAGGACTCGCCAGAATTCACTCTGCAGCAGCAGGGGCCAGGGGAGCCGGAACTGGTCGCCGTGTACTGCCTCGCGCTCGGCGTTCAGCCACAGCGTTCGCCGAATCTACCTGCTGCGCCGGTACGATCCCGAGTTGGGTTCGGCGCGGGTATTTGGCATCGGGTCTGCGCCCGGTACGTCTCAGACAATGAACTGAAGTGTGAGTGGGCCGAGCGTTCGAGCACCGTTCGGGTGCTTGAGGTAGGCAACGGCGGTTGTCGCTTGCAGGTCTCGGGAAGGATTCTCAGCTACGAATTCCGCTGGGCTGGCGACATCTTGTGGGTCAACGCCCATAGTGGTCAGCACAACGTGTATCGTGGTGATTGGTTGCACGGTTCTGGGGGTATGACAGAAAAGTCCGAACCCTTGGCACCCGTGCAAGGTACGGTGCTGGAGGTGGCGGCAAAAGAGGGGGACGAGGTAGTAGAGGGCCAGATCCTGGTCATACTTGAAGCAATGAAAATGGAACATGTTGTCCGCGCGACCAGAACTGGGACGATAACTGCGGTACTTGTAGACCCAGGTACTCACGTCGCAGCCGGAAGTCTGCTGGCAACTATTGGAGAGTGAGTCCCTTCAGAAGTCACGGAATTGTCCGATACTTATGAAGGAGTCGGCGTTACAGGCTCTGTGACGCAAGAAAGCAAGGTTTTTGATGCGTAGTCGTTCAGAATCTGAGTCAGATCTGGATAACTCGATTCTGGATCCCGTTTCGGGTCTGCCGGATCGCCGATTTTTTACGATTGCACTCGATCGAAAAGTCGCGCTTGCCCGCCGCACGCTGAAGCCTCTGGCCGTTGGACTGTTCCAGATCGACAACTACTCGTCCTTTGCCCCCTATCTGCGCGATCACGCCGTACGCGTCCTGAGTCGAGTCGTTCAGAATACGATGCGCGACTCCGACACCGTGTGCCACATTGATGAGGCACTCATAGCGGTGGTGCTTGATGACACTTCCGACACCGGTGCAGTGTGGGCTGCCGATCGAATTCGGCGCGCTCTGCTTGATACTCCGGCCAAGGACATCGTGACTATGTCAGCGGGTCTGGCCTGTTATCCGTCTCACGCCATGGATGCAAAAGCTCTGCTCGAAGAATCCAACCAAGCGCTCGCTGCCGCGAGAAGCGTCGGCCCTGGACGCATCGAGGTCGCAAAGGCTGAGGAGTAACTCAG
>CAYUOD010000137.1:0-6731 GCA_964446225.1 uncultured Acidimicrobiales bacterium
TAGAGCAGTCCAATACGCGTTGGGCACAGGGTGGAGTGGCTGCCGTACTCGGCGGTGACCCCGACTCCACCGACCTGCATCTGGCTGACACGCTTGCTGCTGGCGCGGGATTGTGCGATGTCGACGCCGTGCGGATTCTGGTGGAGGAGGGGCCGCGGCGCGTCAACGAACTGATCGCTTTGGGTGCCTCCTTCGATCGTGCTGAGGACGGTCAATTCCAGCTCGCTCGAGAAGGGGGCCACTCGCTACCCAGAATCTTGCACGCAGGTGGTGCCGCGACGGGCCTCGAGGTTGAGCGCGCGCTTGTGCGTGCGGTGCGGACTACTGCGGCTGTCATCTATGAATCGGCCTTCGCCCTGGATCTCATGGTCAGCGATGGAGAATGTGTTGGCATCGTCGGAATCATTGCCGGGCAGCGCGTTGAGGTATTTGCGAAGAACGTTCTGTTGGCCGCGGGAGGCGCTGGCCAACTCTTTGCGGTGACCACCAATCCGCTGATTGCGACCGGAGACGGTATGGCAATGGCGATTCGTGCCGGCGTGGCGTGTGCTGATTTGGAGTTCGTACAGTTCCATCCAACGGCGTTGCACCATCCGCAGATGCCGCGTCCCCTGCTTTCTGAGGCACTGCGTGGACATGGGGCGCTGCTGCGCAACACAAAGGGCGAGCGGTTCGTGGATGAACTCCTGCCGCGCGATGAGGTGTCTCGTGCAATGACGGCGCAGATGCTTACCCATGACGTCGAGCACTGTTTCTTGGATGCAACCGGACTCGACGACTTTGCCCGACGCTTCCCGACCATTGCCGAAGACCTGCGCTCTGTGGGCCTCGACCCGGAATCGGATTGGTTGCCCATTGCTCCTGCTGCCCACTACTGCTGCGGCGGCATACTCACCGATCTCAACGGAGCGACCTCTTTGCCTGGACTCTGGGCTGCAGGAGAGGTGACGAGTGCGGGCGTCCACGGGGCGAACCGTCTCGCTTCGAACTCACTCCTGGATGGAATGGTCTACGGGACCCGCGTTGTCGAAGCGGTTGATGACGGGGTGCGAGGGGCAGTCGCCACAGGCGCGATGCGCTCGCTCATGCAGGCCACGCCTGAGCCTGAAATCGCCGGGCTGCTGATCACTGCATCTGAGCTGGTGGGCGGAACCAATCTCGATCTCGGTGTCGCCGGACTGCGGTCTCTGCTCCAGCACACAATGACTACTGAAGCGGGCGTCCTCAGATCGCGTGAGTCTCTGGAGCGTGCGCTTCAGGACGTGGCGGACGTTGCGGCTTCGATGCCGACTGATGATGCGACGAGGACCCATGAACTCACCAATCTGGTGACCGTTGCGCATGGCCTGCTGGACAGCGCGATGGCCCGGACCGAGTCGCGGGGCGCCCACACCCGCACAGACTTTCCTGACACGACGGACAGCATGAGACTGAGAATGGTATTGACGTGAGCCCAGAGATTTCCGACGTACCCGGCTCGGAGTATGAGCGTCTCGTTGCGGTGGCTCTGTCTGAGGATCTGCTCCCTCTGGGTGATATCTCAGCGGCCTTAGTAGACAGCGAGCAGACTGCTACGGCCGTTTTTCGAAGCCGTTCGCTGGGTGTTCTCGCTGGCAGCAGGTTCGTTCGTGAGGCCGCGCGTCAGGTGGATGGGTCCGTCGTGACTGAACTGCTCCTGCAGGACGGAGCCGACTTGAAGGTCGGCACCGTCATCGGGAGTTGGCATGGCTCGTTACGCTCGATCCTGGCTGCTGAGCGAACGGCCCTGAATTTCCTCTGTCACCTCAGCGGCATCGCAACAGCGACCCGCCGCTATGTTGAGGCCGCGGACGGACGTTGCAGAGTACTGGACACCCGCAAGACCACCCCGGGACTTCGCTCAGTCGAGAAAGCAGCAGTGAGGGCCGGGGGCGGCCACAATCATCGCGGATCACTTTCGGAGATGGTGATGCTCAAGGACAATCATCTCACCGGGATTTCGATCGCACTTGGTGTTGAACGGGCGAGGGCCCTGTGGCCGTACCGCACCGTCGAGGTCGAGTGCGACCGCCTGGAGCAGGTCGAGCAGGCAATGGAAGCTGGCGCCGATGCAGTGCTCCTGGACAACATGAGTCCGGCGCAGGTGGTTGAGGCTGTGAGCGTCGTCGAGCAGTCGCGCACCGAGGGACATCGCTGCCTCATTGAGATCTCGGGCGGCATCACTCTGGATACGATCGCCGGGTACGCGAGACTCGGCGCGGACGGCATCTCTGTTGGTGCCCTCACCCATTCCGCGGTGGTACACGACATCGGGTTGGACATCACGAACGAATAAGGCCCCTCGACGGCGCGCCCGGGGTTTACTCTTGTGACTTGCTGCTGGCTCCGAGGACGCGTCAATGAGTACCCCTGAAATTCCATACCGTTTCGAACGCACGGCCGAGGCCGCGGAGCTACAGAAGCGGTTCGCTTCTCTGGAGGATGGAACCGAGTCCGAAACGGTGGTGTCCATCGCAGGACGGTTGATGCTTCGCAGAGTTCAGGGCAAGCTCGCGTTCGGCACCTTGCAGGACTCGAGTGGACGTATTCAACTCTTTGCGCCGGCCAAGACTACGCCCGAGTTTGAGGATTTCTGCGCTCGTGCACTTGGTGACTGGCTTGGCGTGCGCGGCACGGTCATGAAGACACGTAGGGGCGAGGTGAGCGTCCGCGTAGACGAGTGGTGTCTGCTGGCTGAAGCCAAGCGGCAGTTCCCGGACAAGTGGCATGGACTCACCGACACTGATACCCGCTACCGCCAGCGCTACGTCGATCTCTGGGTGAGCGAGGACTCTCGCAAGGCGTTCCAGATCCGTTCTGAGGTCATGTCTCTGAGTCGTCGTTGGCTCGAAGAGCGTGGCTTCATGGAGGTCGAGACGCCGGTCTTTCATCCGATTCCCGGTGGCGCCGCGGCTCGCCCCTTTGTCACTCACCACAACGCCCTGGATGAGGACTTCTACCTTCGCATCGCACCAGAGCTCTACCTCAAGCGGCTCATTGCGGGTGGTTTCGAGCGGGTCTTCGAGATGGCGAGGGTTTTTCGCAACGAAGGGTTGTCCCCGCGGCACAATCCTGAGTTCACGATGCTCGAGCTCTATCAGGCGTACGCCGATTATCACGACATTATGGAACTCGTCGAGGATCTCGTCGCCCATCTGGCCACTGAGATTCATGGCACGACGAGTCTCACCTACGGCGACCGTGAACTGGAGCTGGGTGGCCCGTGGCGTCGCGCGTCGCTATGCAGCCTGCTGAGCGAACAGCTGGATGAACAGGTGTCACTGGAGACGGGCCGTGAGCGTCTCGTCGAACTCTGTGAGATCCACGAAGTGCCCGTTGAGGATGCCTACGGTCCAGGCAAGCTGCTGCTCGAGCTGTACGAGAAGACCACTGAGGCAACACTTTGGGGTCCGATCTTTGTCACCGATTACCCCAAGGAAGTTTCGCCGCTGTCGCGGGATCATCGTGAGCAGGCGGGTATGACTGAGCGCTTTGAGGCGATCGTCGCGGGACGCGAACTCTGCAACGCATTCAGCGAACTCGTTGATCCCGTTGAACAGCGTGCTCGCTTCGAGGACCAGGCCCGACTCATCGAGTCCGGCGACGCCGAGGCAATGGCTGTGGACGAGGACTACCTGCGTGCCATGGAGTACGGCCTTCCGCCCACCGGTGGGCTGGGTATCGGTATGGATCGCCTTGTGATGCTGCTGACCGGTGTGACGACGATCCGTGACGTCATCCTGTTCCCGACGCTGCGCCCCGAGGCCCCCTAACCTCCACCCCTCCTAGATGCGTAACTGGGTCGGCTATAGCCCCTGAGAGTTACGCACCTATGACTGGCTGGTCGCGCCGTGGCGTAGATGCGTAACTGGGTCGGCTATAGCCCCTGAGAGTTACGCACCTATGAGAGTTAGCGGCTGAGTCGGACTGCCTGCACCGAGTGATCGTCGCCCTTTTCGAGGATCATGCGCGCCCGTTCCCGGGTCGGCAGGATGTTGCTGTGCAGATTAACGAGGTTGATCGACCGCCAGATCTCCTTGGCAACGGCTCTCGCCTGCTCATCATCCAGCTTCGCGAAATGGTGGAAGAACGAGTCTTCACTCTGAAATGCGGTTGCTCTGAGGGCGAAGAAGCGTTCGATGTACCAGCTCTCAAGGTCTTCGTCGGTGGCGTCCACGTAGATCGAATAGTTGAAGAAGTCGGACACGAAAGGCGTGCTGCTGGCAGCGCCGGTCTGGAGCACGTTGAGACCCTCAAGAATGAGTACGTCGGGTTGGCGCACCGATTGCACTTCGCCCTCCATGATGTCGTAACGCGTGTGACTGTAGACGGGGGCATCAACGCAGGGAAGTCCGCCTTTGACCCTGGTCAGGAAGTCAATGAGTAGGCGCCGGTCGTAGCTCTCGGGGAATCCCTTGCGTCCCATGATGCCGCGTTCTTCGAGGATCTTGTTTGGATACAGGAAGCCATCGGTAGTGACCAGATCGACGCGCGGATTCCATGACCACTGACGCATGAGGGCCTGTAGGACCCTGGCGGTTGTGCTTTTCCCGGCCGATACGCTGCCTGCTATCCCGACGATATAGGGCACTCGCGGATCGTCACGATTCAAGAACTCATTGGCCGCCTGGTGCAAATTGCGGTTGCTCTGGGCACGCAATTCGAGCAATTCAGATATGGGGGCGTAGATGTTTGCCACCTCGACCACCGAGACCGGATCCTTGAGGCTGAGCAGGCTGACGAGATCTTCCTCGTCGAGCGTGGCCCCATTGGATGCACCGAGCGAAGTCCAGGCTTCCCGGGAGAAGTGGTTCCATCGCATCGCGTCGGGCGACGACTCGTTCATGACTGCGTTCTCGCGTCCTTTGGGAAACCAGGTACTGACTCGGCATGCCGCACTGCGCTACGGACCGCCCGGGCTACAGCAAGTGAGGCCAGGTGGGCAACGAGGTCGGTAGAGGCCTCAACCTCGCCGGTTGCAATAGCGAACATCGCATCACCGTCGAGGTCAGAATGGGCTGGTTGCACAGACCTTGCGATTCCGGAATGGGCGAGGTCCGCTACCCGACAGGCCTGACTTTTTGTGAGGATGGCGTTGCTTGCCACAACACCGATAACCGTGTTGGAGGTGGGTCCGTCGACAGCGCCGAGGGAGTAGAGGTTTTCCAGTTCGACGTGCGGGTAGCGCTCTACATCCGGTTCTGCGCGGCAGCCGGCCAGCATGCCGCCCTGCTCGTTGTAGACACTCCCGAACGCGTTTACGGCCATCAGCGCACCCACGGTCAGGTCGCCAGAGCGTTCAACGGCCCAGCCTTGTCCGCCCTTGGACCCGAACCCGGGTCCAGCCTCCTTGCCGACAGTACAGCCGGTCCCAACGCCCACGTTCCCCTCTGGAGGGTCGTCTTCGCTCGCGGCCTCGCAAGCCTCGCGGCCGTTCTGCGCGTCGATGCGTCGCTCAGTTGGACTGCGTACATCCATGACGACCGCAGCGCCAACGATGGGAAAGGTTCCGCCCGGAAGCTGGAGCCCGATCTCGTTTTCGACGCACCAGTCCACAACGCCGTCGGCCGCCCTCAGACCGAACAGTGACGATCCGCACAGCGCGACACCATGGATCATCGTGTTGGCCGCGGTTACCGAAAGCACGCCGGCTTCCCGCGTGCCTGGTGCTCCGCCGCGGATTGCCATGCCCCCGACGGCGCCGGGTGGCGGCAGGACCACGGTGCAGCCCGTGAG
The DNA here is from genome assembly GCA_964446225.1 of uncultured Acidimicrobiales bacterium. GTDB lineage: Bacteria > Actinomycetota > Acidimicrobiia > Acidimicrobiales > Poriferisodalaceae > CAYUOD01. The sequence goes on from CAYUOD010000137.1 coordinate 5,755, forward strand.
GTTCTCCAGATCAGTGCTGACGCCGACTCGTACGCCAGCTACGCCAAGTGCCATAAGTTTCCCGACTCCTACAGGGGTGGTGTGAAACGGCCGTCGACGGCGGTCCAGCCACCATCCACGAAGAGAATCGTGCCGGTCACGAACGAGGCGGCATCTGACGCGAGATACACGACTGCACCGGTTTGTTCTTGTGGCGTCGACCAACGCCCCAGTGCGCTGATCTCGGAGTAGGCCTGGTACCACTCGGGATCGTCCTTGATCTGCGCGGTGAGCGGAGTTTCAACAACTCCTGGCGCGACGGCGTTTACCCTCACTCCGTTCGGACCGAGTTCACTGGCCAGCGTCTTGGCCATGAGGAGTGTTCCTGCCTTGGTTGCCGCGTACACACCCTGGCCCGGTTCTACTGTCTGAGAGCGCACTGAACTCAGCACGATGATCGAGCCCTTGCCGTTGGCCGCCATGTTCCGACCACCTGCTTTGATCGCATTGAATGTGCCCTTGAGGTTCACGTCCACAACTCGGGAGAACTCCTCCTCGCTCATTTCGAGGAGCCTCTTGCGGACATTGATCGAAGGTGTGCAGACCAGAATCTCTGCCTGGCTGTGCTCGTTCATGAGCGCTTCCACCGAATCGGCCCTGGTGATGTCAACGGCCGCCGACGTTGCGGGCGAGGTCGCATCTGCATCGGCATTGATGGAACTCGCAGTGTCTGCAGCAGCGTCCGCGTTGAGGTCTGCGCACACAACAGTGGCGCCGTGGGCAGCCAACGCCCATGCAGATGCTTCACCTATGCCAGAGCCAGCGCCGATGACCACAGCGGTGCGCCCACTGAGGTCGAAGAGGCTGCGATACTCGGCGAGCGAGGACATTAGGTTCTCCCATGTGAGGCGTTGAGGCGAGCCTAGACTGCCTTGGCTGAACTGAGGAAAGGAGCGGGCGATGGTGATCTTCGTGATCCGCCGGTTCCTGCTGTTTCT
>CAYUOD010000138.1:0-6692 GCA_964446225.1 uncultured Acidimicrobiales bacterium
ATTGACAACACATTCCAGCATGTGACCATTGTCCCTTACTTTCGTCCGCGCATCGCCAAGTCCGCATCTGGTTGCTACTCTAGGAAGCGATGGTTCCCAAAGGTCCTGAACTCATAATCCTCCTCGTCATTCTTCTTCTGCTCTTCGGCACCAGGCTGCCGAAGCTGGCTCGATCGCTCGGACAGGCGCAGAAGGAGTTCAAGGACGGTATTGCCGAAGGCAGCACCTCCGAGGACGAGGAAGCCAAGGAATAGCAAATTTCCTGCCCCTGGAACTATCTCCGGTGGCCAATCGTTGACCTGATTGTTCGGGTAAACGTGGCCAGGAGACCGTGAAGAGGCGGGATCAACGCAGTGGCTGATCTATCCCGGCGGCGACGCTCGAACGCGGACCAAACGCGTGTCCCGACATGGGAGGAAGTTGCCCTCGAACAGGGGCAGTTCCTTTACTCGGTCGCGTACCGCCTTACCGGAAACCACAACGAGGCGCAGGATCTTGTGCAAGAAGTACTGATAAGGGTTGAGCGGGGACTCAAGACCTACAGGCCCGGCAACATCGAAGGCTGGCTTGGGCGCATCACAACGAACGTGTTCCTGGACGGCGTGCGACAAAAGAAGCGCCGCCCCACGGATCCACTCCCTGACGACAACCCCGAACGGGTACTGCCTACCTCCCCCTCGGCTGATGAAGATCTTGCCTCGACGAGTTTGCCTGACCATATCCAGGATGCCCTCTCCAAGCTGCCGGAGGACTTTCGCGTAGTGGTTGTGCTGAGCGATGTAGCGGGAGCCAGCTACGCAGATATTGCTGAGCAGCTTCACATTCCTCTGGGCACCGTGCGGAGCCGCCTCCACCGCGGTCGCCTGCTCATGCGTGACGCGCTGTCTGAGGTGCTCCATGACTGAGCGTCTGCGGCCAGCCTCGAGCGCTCACCCAGAGCTCAGTGCAATGCTCGATGGCGAACTGAGTCTCAGCGCTGAGCAGGACCTGCGTGAGCGGCTTGCAGCCGATGTGGCGCTGCGCCTCGAGTTACGCTCGCTTACCGAGATTCGCGACGCCGTGCGTGCGCTCGGGCCGGTTGACGTGCCCGTGGGGGCGCTGGATCGTCCCAGCAACGTGGTGCATCTCCGCCTGCCCCGCAGGAGCCGTAGGGGCCGTAGGAGCGTCGGGGCCGTGGCCGCCGCGGTAGCTGCTGTTTGGGTGTTTGTGCTCATTAGCGTGGCGCCTGCTCCCGCTCAGGCCGTGCCAGCGGTGGCTGGATCCATTGAGGCCCATCGAGCATCCGTCGAGAGCCTGGGCGCGAGCCCGTCTCTCACACCTGTCGTGGAGTCGTCGTTCCCTGAGCAGATCGGCGCTGGCCTCATGCTGCAGTTTGTGAGCCGCCACGGCTCAAGTGTGCATGCGATGTACGCCAACGCGGACGAACAGGTTTCGATTTTCCAGCAGCCCGGAAGGCTTGCCTGGGACAAACTCCCAGCCGGGGGCGAGATGCTTCTCGTCGACGACCTCAAGGCCTGGACCTGGGACGATCAAGATCTGCGGGTGGTCGTCTTTGAGCGCGACGACACCGTGTTTACTTTTGTGTCGGGCTACGCCGGTGAGCGGCCGTCTGAGACGACGGCATCGAACACCAGCGCTTTGCCCGAAAGCCAGTCAGCGGGACTGCTAGACCGGCTCAGTAGCGCAAGCCACAGAGCGGCGCTGCTCCTTGGGCTTGGCTAGAGGTCGACTTACTGCGTAGAGAGCTCTGCTGTCTGCGGAATAGGTGAACCCGCTGCGAGTCGTCGAGACTTGAGGATCCGCCGACGTTGCCGTTCGGAGGTTCCGCCCCAGACTCCATGGTCCACGCGGTTGACGAGTGCGTACTCGAGGCACTGTGTCATCATTGGACAAGTTGCACATATTTTGCGTGCCTTCTCGACCCCAGCACCATCGCTGGGAAAGAACAATGACGGTGGTTGTGTTGCGCAGTGTCCGTCTGCCATCCACTCGGTTGTCATCTTTGGCCCTCCGTTTCGCCACCTACTAATACGGTGGGAGTCGTGTTCTGGTTCCCGAAAGTTTCTGCATTTAGTTTCTGCAGGCTTTTCACCACGGCGGTATTCGTTCGGAATAGTCGGCTCGTTCGATCGGAAACTAAGTAGTTCTCGAAAAAATTCCCGATTGTGTCGAGTTGGCTTGTGGACTCTCGCGTGAGAGTTCGCGCGTAATTGCGCATTCCACAACCATCCTTTCACCGCCCTGTTGAACTCTGAGACCTCGTCTCACAGTTCCCGCACAGGCCCTAGGGACAGTTTACTAGAGGTTCGGCGCGGATTGCGAGTGACGTCCTTCACGCTCTGCCGGTAGAGGTTCCAGAAACGACTATGCTGAACCGTCGACCTCAGGTTCTTCAGCCACTGAAGGGGCAGTATTGTGAGCGAAATTTCAGTCGAGGACAGCGAAGAACAGGTACCCCCGGTTGCCCACGTGAAGGTGGTGTACATGGGTCCGGTTGCTCCCCATTGGGAGATTCACGCCGTCTTCGGCGACGAGAGCGCAGTCGACGGTTTCCGTCGGCGCACTCTCAAGCGACTGCAATTGCTGCCTGCTCATGACCCACAGTTCCGCCGCAATCGTGAGCGCGTTGTGCGTGATGCCGAGCGTGAGAACTTCACTCTTGAGTTCGATCTCGGAGTACCCGAAGAGCCTGCGCAGGCTTCAGCCTCGTCCTAGGGCTCAGCGGTCCGCGCCTAGTTACCGAGGATTCGGTCTGGGCTGATGAACACACAGGTGCGCTGTTCTCGCGCCATGACGCGATCAAACTCGTCGTAGTCATCGTGTTGGCCCCCGGCGGCCTGAAATACTTCCCGCATCAGCAGCCGCAGCTGCTCGGCGTCGAGGTCCGGAACTGGATCGTTTGGACCGATCAGTGTGGCCGGACCGGTAACCCCGAGCCAGCGCCATGAGCGGCGCACCACCAGTGTCACCGCAGAGCCACGAGGGAGGCGCTCAACCTACCGGCGCCCCGGTCTTTTAGGAACATGTAACCCTGCGTTCATCTTGTGCTTGGTTAGACGTCAGAAACGCTTTCTAGCGTGTCCTGCATGAAGACAACGACCAAAATATTTCGTTTGGCCAGCGTTCTGTTAGCTGGCGCATTTCTGGCTGCGGCCTGCGGAGGCGCACAAGATGCCACCGCAGAGACGCAGTCACCAAGCCAAACCAGTCTGAGCGGTGGTGCCCAGGCCACATCTGGTTCGATCACTATCACTGGATCCTCCACCGTCGAGCCAATAGTCGCTCTGCAGGCAGAACGTTTCAGTCAGGCCAATCCTGACGTCGCGATCAGCGTGAGTGGCCCTGGTTCGGGCGACGGAGCCAAAGCGGGCTGCGCAGGGGAGGTTTCAATCTGGAACGCGTCCCGCCAGATGAAGGACAAAGAGGTCGAGGACTGCCAGAGCAATGGCGTTGAATTCGTTGAGCTGCGTCGCGGCATCGACGGCATCACCGTCATCACTTCGGTGAACAACGATTTCGCTCAGTGCCTCAGTTTTGAGCAGCTGTACGCGTTGCTGTCCAACGAGTCCACCGGCACCACCACGTGGGCCGATACCACACAACTCGCGACCGACCTCGGAACCGACGGGAGCTTCTTCGCTGATGACGCACTGGCGATCTTCGCACCTGGTGAAGAGTCTGGAACTTACGACTCGTTCATTGAGATCGTCCTCGAGGATGTCTTCGATGCTCGAGTTGAGACGGGTGTGGTTGGAGCGGACGACTTCATCGTGCGACCCGACTACACCGCCTCACCCAACGACAATGTGATCATTGACGGCGTCGCGGGGACCAACAGCAGTCTCGGCTGGGTGGGGTTCGCGTTCGCGAAAGCGAACGCGGATCGAGTCAAGGCACTTGAGGTGGATGGTGGTGAGGGCTGCATTCCTCCCAACACAGAGACCATTGCGTCAGCGGAGTTTCCAATCGCGCGCTTCCTCTACACCTACGTGAATCTTGCGGCCGCACAGAACGATGCAGCGGTGCAGGCTTTCGTCGAGTACATGCTCAGCGCCGAGGGTCTGGCCGCAGTTGAGGAGGCTGGATACGTCTCCTTGGAGGTTGAGGGAATCGCCGCGACTCAGTCGGTGTGGGACAACCTCGAGACGGGAAGGCACTAGCACTTGTTGCTCGCAGACCTTTCTCCTGAGCTCAGGCGGCGCCGTGTAGACGGCGCTGCTAAGGCGGTTTTTGGGTTCGCCGCCCTTGTAACCGTGCTCGTGAGTGCACTGATTGTGTGGACACTGGCCAGCGAGGCCTGGGCCTTCGTCAGTCAGGTGGATCCTGAGAATCTCACCGACATCGGATGGTACCCGCGGCGGGGGCTGTTTGACCTCAGCACTCTGTTCGCTGGAACGGCTCTGATCGCGGGTGTTGCGATGGTTGTCGCAGCTCCCTTGGGCGTGGGCGTGGCTGTCTATCTCTCCGAGTTCGCTCGCCCGCAGATGAGACGAGTCCTGAAGCCCGCGCTCGAAATGTTGGCCTCGGTTCCGAGCGTTGTCCTCGGGTTCTTCGCGATCAACTTCATTACGCCTGACGTTCTGAGTCGCGTATTTTCCGAGGTTCGCTTCTTCAACATGCTGGCGGCCGGTATCGCCGTCGGCCTTCTCACGACGCCACTCATTGCCTCGATTGCTGAGGACTCGCTGAGGGCGGTGCCCGATTCACTGCGGCAGGCATCTGCAGGTCTTGGGGCCCGCAAGGTCACGACGTCGCTACGTGTGGTGTTGCCAGCTGCTACCTCAGGAGTCGTGGCGGGACTTGTTGTAGGCCTGTCCAGGGCGGTTGGGGAGACGATGGTGGTCGCGGTCGCGGCCGGTGCCGTCGGGGGATCGCTCTTCCGGTTGGATCTGCTCAGTGAAGGCAGCACAGTGACTGCGGCGATGGCGGCCCTGGGCGCGGGAACTGATCAGGTGGCTGGCAATGACCTGGCCTTCCAGAGCTTGTATTTCCTTGGGGCACTCCTCTTTATTGCGACCTTCTTGTTGAACCTGCTCGGAAATCGCATCGTCCGTCGCTTTCAGGAGCAATACTGATGGCTGCGCTATTGCCGCTCTCTCAAACGGCCGCTGCTCTGAAGGCTCCCAGGTGGGCGAAGTTGCCGGGATTCGTGGTGCAGTTGCTGCTCGGAGCGACCGTACTTGTCACACTCGCGGCCCTCGTGACTCTGGTCCTTACGATGCTGCTGGGTGGTTCTGAGGTGTTCAGTACTCGGCTGGGCTACTTCCTCACCAACGGATTCAGCCAGATCGGAGCCGCGAGCAGCGGTGTGTGGCAGGGCATCGTCGGCTCACTTCTGATAGCTGCCATTGTCTCGGTTACTGCGTTCCCCGTCGGGGTGAGTGCTGCGGTCTACCTCTCGGAGTACGCAGGAAACAACCGCGTGACTCGGCTCGTTGAAGTCAACATCCGCAATCTGGCGGCGGTGCCGTCGATCGTCTACGGACTGCTTGGCCTTGCGGTGTTTGTGCAGTTCTTAGGTGACAGCGGCAGGGGTGGACTCACCGGCGGACGATCTGTGCTGTCTGCGGGCCTGACCCTGTCCGCACTGGTGCTGCCGATCGTTGTGATCGCAGCCACGGAGGCGATTCGCGCCGTTCCTGGATCACTGCGCGAGGCGGCCTATGGCGTGGGTGCAACGAGGTGGGAGACGGTTCGGTCTCATGTCGTGCCCGCTGCGCTGCCCGGCATTCTCACCGGAACCGTTCTGGCCTTGGCTCGCGCCATCGGTGAGGCGGCGCCACTACTGGTGATTGGCGCTGTGACGAGTTTCTTTGCGACCGGAAACGCCGGGACGGTTGAGCAACTCCGGGGGCCGTTCACAGCGCTACCGATGAACATCTTCAGCTTTGCAAGACAGCCCGGCGAGGACTGGGCCGCGAACGCGGCCGCGGCCAGCGTTGTGCTTCTCGTACTCGTGCTGCTCATCAATGGAGCGGCAATTGTTTTACGCGACCACGTTGAGAGAAGGAACTGACGCCATGTCAATGAATGAGTCGGTTCTCGACCTGCAGGACGTAGCGGTGTTCTACGGCGACTTTCGAGCGGTCCGGAACGTGACGCTGCCGGCCATGCGTCATTCAGTAACCGCACTCATCGGACCATCAGGTTGTGGGAAATCGAGCGTACTGCGCTGCCTGAACCGCATGAACGACCTCATTGACGGTGCCCGTGTGGAGGGCAGGATCCTCTATCACGGCGTAGATCTGTACGCTCCTGAGGTTGATGCAGTTGAGGTTCGTCGCCGTATCGGCATGGTTTTTCAGAAGCCGAACCCATTCCCGAAGTCGATCTACGAGAACATCGCGTTCGGCGCGCGCATCCACGGAGTCAAGAAGAAGTCCGACCTGGATGACGTGGTCGAACGGTCTCTGCTGCGTGCGGCCCTCTGGGACGAGGTCAGGGATCGACTGAAGAGCTCGGCCTACGGTCTTTCGGGTGGGCAACAGCAGCGCCTCTGTATTGCGCGCACCATCGCCGTTGAGCCCGATGTTGTGCTCATGGACGAGCCCTGCTCTGCACTCGATCCGATCGCGACGTCTCGGATAGAGGAACTCATCAGAGAGCTGAGGACGCAGTACACGATCGTGATCGTGACCCACAACATGCAGCAGGCCGCCCGGATCTCGGACCGTACAGCCTTCTTCACGACC
>CAYUOD010000139.1:0-6671 GCA_964446225.1 uncultured Acidimicrobiales bacterium
GGCGTATTGGGCGACGGTAAACCGATCTGCAGCCAAGAGCGGGAAGTTCCGCGTCTGGACACCGAGTCGCAGATCCTGTCGGTCGCCGGAAACTCACTGCCGATTTCGGACGCGAACGATCCGGACACCGTCCTACAGGTCTACCTGGACCTCGTCTGCGTACTCCGCGGCGAGCGTCGTCGACCAGACGTCGCACTGCGTACAAGCGACCTGGATGAGCTCTCGAACGTGTTACATATGCCCGTCGAGGAAGTAAGTCAGCGCCTGCTCAGACTGATGGGCGCCGCGATCCTCGCAAACTAGCGCGCTGTGTGGTTTGGGCGGCTGAGACCGCTGCGTGGACATATTTTTCAAAGATTTCTGCAAGCTCGGAGACACAACTGTCCTACCTGGGGTTTTGTGTGACACATACGTGTGCGCGTCGGACGCTTGGAGTAGGTATGACGAGGCTCGAACGCGTTCTCCAAGCAATCTCGGAATCTATCCGGCTATTGTGCTGGTACGTAAGTGAGGGGCGGGTCGGGGTGACCATGAGTATGCGGGCATTGGCAGGGGTGTTTTCCTCGTGCTAGACCGTGCCACGCAAGACCTCATTGGGGTCACTCGATGACCACGACGACCCACAAGCCAAGCAGAGCTACGGTCGAGTCTCCGTTGGCCAGGCCCGTAGGCGTCGGGTCGCCGCGAAGTCCTCACAGACGTCGGCAACTCCCGTGGATCGCACTTGGCATCCTGTTGGTCACGACCTCAATACTTGGCTTCGCACTGTGGTCGATGCAACAGGGTGAGCGCATAGATGTGCTCGTAGCAGCCAGAAGCATCGACGCAGGACAGGTCGTTGGGCGCGCAGACCTCACCACGATTGCGGTTGGAGCTGACCCTGGTATCAACGTTCTTGCGCAGACGCAGATCGAACTACTGCTGGGCTCGCGCGCGCTGGGGCCGATCCCCGCAGGTACGCCACTGTCTCTGGAGCTCGTCACAGATGCCGAGGCCCTGCCGCCCGGTACGGCTGTGGTTGGAGCAGCGCTCAGTGCTGGGGAGTATCCGACCTCGCGGCTTCGGTCAGGCGATCAGGTACGCCTTGTCAGCGTGGCCCCCAGGGTAGCCAGCGATGATTCTGGCGTACTCGTGATTGGCGAGGCCAGAATCTGGACGATTGAGGATCTCCCGGGTGCGACTGAGCCGCGCCTGTTCATCTCATTGCTCGTCGACGAGGAGCTGAGTCCCGAAGTGGCGAACGTCGCGAGCAGCGGTCAACTACGCCTTGTACTGGTTGGGGCCGCTTCATGATCGTTGCTGTGGCGAGCCGTAAAGCCAGCCCGGGTGTCAGTACTCTTACAGCCTTGCTCGCAGCGTTCTGGGATGAACCAGGCGTCGTGCGTGTCATTATTGAAGCCGATGAGTCGGGTGGCACGCTGGCTGCCCGCTGGCATGAAGCTCACGAACTGAGTTGGGATCCGGGGCTGCTGGCACTCTCGGCGAGCCGGGGCGCGGTGGATTCGGCCTCAATCGCTCGCGTGACTCAAGAACTTGCCACAGAGCTGCGGATCGCTGCGGCTCCGCCCTCACCTGCTCAGGTTGGTCCGGCGCTGACATCGCTTGGCGAACGCGGTGCTGCTGCTCTTGCAGACTCAGAGACGGTGCGTAGCTTCGTCGACTGTGGTCGTCTCACCGCGAAGAGTCCGGCGATCCACCTCGCCAGACGCGCAGCTCTCACCCTTGTGGTGTGCCGTCCGACTCTTGAGGAGGTTCACACGCTTGTCCCCGGAGTGGCAGAGTTGCGCGACGCGGGCTGCAGGCTCGGGCTTGTATGTGTTGGCGACGGTCCCTACCACCCAACAGAGATCGCTGCTCAGGTGCAGGTTCCGCTCATGGGTTCACTGCCTCGAGATGATCGTGGCGCCAAGCATTTTGCGGCAGCGGGGGTCTGCGCCGGAAGAGGCTTCGCCAATTCGGTGCTCGCACGCTCGATACCTCAGTTGGCGAGCATGGTGCAGGCCCGCTGTGCTGTCGAGGACGATGCGGAGCGCAGACTCCAGGCCGAGGTCGATGATCTCTTGCCTCGGGAGGCGCCGACCAAAGTAGCGCAAGGTACATTGCGTGATTGAGCTGCGCCAGATGATCGCCGAGGTCCGCGTCGAGGTAGCGCGACAGGTGGGCGACTGGGAGTCTGCTCAGCAGGCTTTGCATGATCGTGCCCCTACTCCCGAGGAGTCAGCAGTCTTTGGCGAGCAGGCAATTGTCGACGCGGTCGAAGCGGCTGTGCGCAGCCGGATGGCTCTGGGAGATTCGGCGCTCTCTGAACTCGAGGAGGACAGCGTCATTGATCAGGTGCGGTCGCGTGTCTTTGGACATGGGGTGCTTGACGAACTTCTCGCCGATCCGCTCACCGAGAACATTGTCGCCAACGGATACGACAACGTCACCATCACCCAGGTTGGCGGGCAGCGGATTACCGGCCCGGCTCTTGCGGACAGCGAGCAGGAGTTCGAGGATGTCATCCGCCGACTGGCTGCTACAGCAGGTAAGACCGAACGGCGCTTCGACGACGCACAGCCGTATCTCGATCTGCGCCTCCCAGACGGCAGCAGGTTGCATGCGATAAAGCAGGTGACGGCGCGTCTGTGCGTGTCGATACGTAAGCACCGGCACATGACCATCAGCCTTGATGACCTTGTTCAACTGGGAACAATTGAGCCTTCGCTCGCACATGCGCTGCGGTGTGCCGTTCAGGGTCCGCTGCCCTGCTCGATTCTGGTAGCCGGTGGGACCGACACAGGAAAGACCACCTTCGCTCGGGCGCTTATCTCGGAGATTCCACATGAAGAACGCATCATCGTCATAGAGGACAACGCTGAACTTGGCCTGGAGTCGGATGCTCTGCGCGCTCCGTACGTGGTCGAAATGGAGGTACGCCAGCCCAACATCGAGGGGGTTGGAGGCATTGGCATGGATGTCCTTGGACGGCAGGCTCTGCGCATGAGGCCCGATCGCCTGATCGTGGGGGAGTGTCGGTCTGGTCATGAAGTACGCACGATGCTCGACGCCATGAACTCGGGCCACGAGGGCTCCCTCACGACAATTCATGCAGACTCGTCACTGTCGGCACTGACGAAGATGCAGACGTATGCGCTTACCGGAAATGATTCCCTTGAGATGCCGGCTTCAGCACGCCTCATCAGTCTGGTACTTCACCTCGTTGTACACCTTCGCAAACTTCCAGACGGGCGCAGAGTCGTTACCTCATTGCGTGAGATCACGGGTGCCCATGGTGATCAGGTCGAGTCCATTGAGGTTTTCGCGGCCGACGCCGACGCCATTGCCAGACCCACGCACACGGGTTTCACCGCTCGCATGCTTGAGCGGCTTTCTGCCTCCGGGTACGACTACACAACGAGTCTCACCGAGATGCTGGCATGACGCTGCTTGTGGCGTTATTTGCTGGAACGATGTTCGGAGCTGGTTGCCTGCTCATCCTCATGGGCCTGCGCGGCACTGAACAGAAGGAGATCCTCGACGGAGTGACCGTCTCACTGACGGATCGCCTGAAAGGCGTCGACCAGCTTCGTCTCCGGGTGGTGCTCGCGATATCAGCAGCCTTCTTCATGTGGTTTCTGGCTCCGTGGCCGGTTGCGGTTCTGCTTGCCGCGCTGGGCGGGATGGCGGCACCCACGATCGTCGGTGCGCGGAAACGTCGAGATGCAACGGTGGCAAAGACCGAGGCGGTAGCCGCCTGGGCTGAACAGCTGCGCGACACCATTGGATCCTCAGCGGGGCTGCAGCAGGCGATTGCGGTCACCGCCAGGCTCGCACCGACACCGATTCGCAGTGAGGTTCGAGAGCTGGCTTTGGGAATGCGACGCAGCCCGCTGCCTGAGGTGCTGCGAAGATTTGCAGCTGAGGTCGACGACCCATCTGCGGATCAGGTCGCTGTTGCCCTCATTCTTGCGAGCGAGCGGCGGGGACAGAACCTCACAGCGCTGCTGGGCGATGTGGCAGAAGCAGCGCGGGATGATGCCACGATGCGCATGCGCACAGAGACAGCACGAGCTCAGTCATACAGCGACGCGAAAGCTGTGACCCTCATCGTGCTTGGTGTATTTGGCCTTCTGCTCATCTTCAGCAACGACTACCTGGCCGCGTTCGGGAGCTCGATGGGACAGGTCGTCCTTGCCATCGTCGGTGGCATGTGGGCGTTTGCAATCTACGGTCTCGCGCAGCTATCGAAAGTTCGGCGGCCTGCCCGCCTGCTGGCTCTGTCAGAGTCTGCGACGGCGCCGTGCTGATCCCGGTGTCGCTTGGACTACTCCTGGGCTTTGGCTTGTGGTGTATTGCCAGGGCGTTTCTCGCCCCGGTGCCGGCGCTTGACGTGGCGCTGGCGAGCCTGAGCGAGCCGCACTGGTCAGACACCGCGAGCCAGCCTGACGGGTTTGAGGGAGTTGCTCACCGCATCGCCTCGTGGATCGTGGAGATTACGGGCGCAGACATGAGGAGTCTGCAGGCTGATCTGGCGGTGCTTGACCGCGCCGAGGAACGCCATCTCATTGAGCGATCAAAAACCGCAATGTTCTATGGTGCGCTCCCCGGGGTGTTCTGGCTGATACTCCTGATTTTGTTGGCCCGCCCGCCTGTATCCGCTTCGCTCATGGTCGTCTTTTCGGTGCTCCTTGGCGTCCTGGGCTGGTTTCTCACCGATGCTCAGGTGCGCCACAGAGCAGACGCCCGCCGTGCGGAGTTCTCATCTGCGTTGGCTACCTATCTTGGGCTTGTGTCGATTCTTCTCGCGGGCGGGGCTGGCATTCAGCAGGCCCTGCACGATGCTGTAGAGCAGGGCGAGGGATGGTCGTTTCGTGTGCTCCGTCGGGCACTCACCGATGCGCGGGTGCGTGGCATTTCGCCCTGGATAACGATGGGCGAGTACGGCTCAAAGCTCGAGATGGAATCGCTCGGTGACCTTGCGTCGACCATGGAACTCGCTGGCACATCCGGAGCGCACATCCGGGAGTCTCTCATCACGAAGGCCAAGGCATTCCGGGCTCATCACCTGGCTGATATCGAGCGGGAGGCCAGCGCGAGAACCACGGCCATGGCTGGGCCAACCGGACTCATGATGACTGGTTTTGTCGTGCTGCTGTTGTATCCCGCGGTTGACGCGGTGCTCGCCCTATGAGGCGCGGCGACCCCGAGACACTCTCCCGAAGATCCCAAATGGCACTAAGGAGCCACCATGTACACGCCATCTTCAGCTTCTGAGGCTGTCTTGCTCGCGCAAGTTGCCGCCGTCAATCGTGCGGCTGACTTTCGAGAAGGACTCTCTGCTCGTCTGGACATTCATGATGACCAGGGTGACGTGACTCCCCGCACGGTCGGCATTGCGGTGATGACTGCGGTGGCTGTGGCCGTGGGCATCACGATCACTGCGAAGATCCGGGACAAAGAGGCATCGATCGTTCTCGACTAGTGACTGCCGCGAGAAGTGCTCAGAGGCGATCAAGTGACCGGGGCGATGTCGCGCCCCTGGTGGTCCTGACGCCAATCACCGTCTTTCTTGTGATGCTGGTGATCCAGATGGGATTGTTTTTCCACGCCCGGTCGATCGTTGCGGCCGCCGCCCAGGATGGTGCTCGCGCAGCCCAACTTGAGGGCGGTACTGAGGCTGATGCCCGGCTGGCTGCCGGTCAGATTCTCGCGGGATCCGAGAGTCTGCTGATCAACGAACAGGTCATCGTGGTCTCCGATGAAGACGAGGTCACCGTTACGATCACGGCCGACTTGAACTCGCTCGTCCCGTTCTGGGACGGGGCGCTGAGCGCGTCAGCGACGGGGCCAAAGGAGCGCTTCAGGAATCCGTTGGAACGGGGAACTTCGTGAGCGGTGACCGCGGATCTGCTGCTGTTGAGTTGGTGGTCCTCGTTCCGGTGCTGGTCCTGCTCATGGGCTTCGTCATTCTCGTAGGGCGTCTCGCGACCGTGCAACAGGACGTCACCTCAGCATCCCGCGATGCGGCCCGGGCGGCTTCGGCGCGCGGACCAGGTGGAGATCCTGTGGGGGAGGCGACGCGAGTCGCGACTCAGACCCTCGCCGGTCGTAACGTGACCTGCGCATCTCTGGGTGTCGATGTTGACGTGAGCCAACTCACTCCTGGCGGACAGGTGAGCGTCACCGTGCGTTGCGACGTTGGTTACAGCGACCTGCTGGGCCTCGGGATGGGTGCTTCAACGCGAAGCGTGGCGGCGACCTCGGTGGCGGTCGTAGACACCTACATCACAGATACAGAGGAGCCCGAATGACAGAGAATTCTGTGCGGGATGACATCGGAGCTGTGACGGTGTGGTTCGTTGTGATGACGCTACCGATGTTGCTGATGGCCGGTTTGGTGTTCGACGGCGGACGTGTTCTGAGCGAACGTCGAGAGTCGTTGGACGTCGCGCAGAATGCTGCTCGGGCTGGGGCTCAGGCCGTGGACACAGCGCAGATTCGCGGCGGGTCTGTGACGGTGGACGTGGGGCTGGCCGAGATCGCAGCCAGCGACTATCTCGCAAGAAATGGATATGCGGGAAGCGTTGTTGTGAGCGCGGACTCAGTCACAGTGACCGTGGCCCAGGTCGTGCCGATGAAGATGCTTACGATGATCGGGATTACCAGCCGGACAGTGTCAGGCACGGCGA
>CAYUOD010000140.1:0-6644 GCA_964446225.1 uncultured Acidimicrobiales bacterium
TGGGTGACCATCACGATGGTCTGGCCCAGCTCTCTTACCGCACGGCGCATGAAATCCAGGATCTCGGTTCCGGTACGTGAGTCCAGGTTGCCTGTCGGCTCATCGGCGAACACGATCTCAGGCCGCGATGCCAGCGCTCGAGCAACAGCGACGCGCTGCTGCTGTCCACCGGAGAGCTCGCTAGGGCGATGGGTGAGCCGATCACCGAGACCTACGGTTGATACGACTTCGTCCAACCAGGCCTGATCGGGTTTGATTCCGGCAAGATCCATGGGGAGGGTGATGTTCTCTTTGGCGTTCAGCGTTGCCAGCAGGTTGAAGGCTTGAAAGATGAAACCGATGCGGTCTCTGCGAATCCGGGTGAGGGACTTTTCGTTGAGGGTCGTGAGGTCAGTGTCACCGATGAAGACCTGCCCTGATGTCAAGTTGTCGAGACCCGCGACGCAGTGCATGAGAGTCGACTTCCCAGACCCGGAGGGCCCCATCACAGCCGTGAAGTGGCCGCGCTTGAAGTCGACGGTCACTCCGTCGAGGGCGCGGACTTCGGTTGATCCCTCGCCATAGATTTTGCGAGCGTCCACCGCTCGTGCAGCGATCGTGGTCGCTGGGGGTGCTTCAGTTGCAGACATTGCATTCTCCGCGTGTTCTTAGGTCGTCGTATCACCCTAGGAAGGCGCTGCTCGCGAATCCTCGGTCGCGAGGGTGAAATTCCATCATCCAAAGGGATGATGTCGCGCTGATCTGCTGGCCGTGCCACCCGTTTCCTAGACTGGGGGATGTGATCTGCCCCTCTTGTGCGTCTGAAGCTCCTGACAACGCAACATTCTGTCCCAACTGCGGGCAACTTCTGCAGAGCTCCGAAGAACGACGAATCGTCACTGTGCTGTTCGCGGACCTCGTTGGCTTCACCGCGTTCAGCGAAACGCTCGATCCTGAACGCGCGAAACACGTGGTAGACCGCTATTTCGAGCGTCTCGTAGCCGACGTGAATGCGTTCGGAGGAAAGATCGACAAGATCGTCGGCGACGGGCTCCTTGCGCTGTTCGGTGCGCCAACTGCGCACGAGGACGACGCCGAGCGTGCTGTGCGAGCGGGTCTGCGTATGCAGCGAACGGTGCAGCGTATGAGCCAGGAACTCGACCTCACTCTGGAATTGCGTATCGGTATCAACACCGGTGAGGTGCTCGTGGGCGCTAGCCAGGCCGGAACCGACTACACGGCAATGGGCGACACCGTCAACGCTGCAAGTCGCCTGGAAGCCCTCGCTCAGCCCGGCGAGGTGTGGGTCGGACCCGAGACCTATGAGCTCACCCGCGACTCCATTCAGTACGAATCCCGTGGCGAGATCACCGTGCGGGGGCGTACCGCCGTGATAGGCGTCAACGCAGCCCAGCGAGAACTCACGTTGCCTGGCCGCCGCCGCCGCCACGACCGAGCACCTCTGGTTGGTCGGGACACCGAGATGGCCGTGCTCCAGAACGCCATCGCCGACAGCGCCGAGCGTGGCCACGCCTATCTGCTTATGGTGCTTGGAGACGCAGGAATGGGCAAGGGTCGAATCGTCGGAGAACTCGTCCTCGCTGCAGAATCTCAGCATGACGCGTTTGTGCTTGAGGGGCGCTGTCTTCCCTATGGCGAAACGAGTCCGTGGTGGCCGATCGGCGAGGCGTTGCGTGACTTCTTTCAGGTAGAGAATTCAGATACCGACGATGAGGTGGCTGCTCGAGTAACCGAGTTCGTGACCGACATTGTTCAGCCTGATGAAGATGTACCAAGGATCGTCCTCGGACTGCGTTATCTCATGGGCGACGAGGCGCTGTCCGAGCTCGACAGGAGCAGGTCTGCGCAGGAAGCTACGCGGGCTCTGCAGCAATTCCTTGCAGCTCATGGGCGCGAACGGCCGGTCATGCTCGTGCTCTATGACCTGCAGTGGGGTGATCGTGTTCTGCTCGACATGCTTGAGCGGCTTTTGGAGGGTCTCAGAGAGACACCGTTTGTAGCGATCACCACGAACCGCTGGACGTCGGGCGAGGAACGCTGGACGGGTAAGGCAGGGCGACACAACACCGTCCTCCTGAACCTTCTTCCCCTCAGCGAGCGCTCAACGGCCCGGCTCGCGAGTGCCCTGCTGGGTAGCGATGTGCCGGAGTACATGGCACGCGACCTGTACGAGCGCAGTGGCGGTAACCCGTTCTTCCTCGAGGAACTCACTGCTTTGATGAGCGAAGCGACTTCTATGCCAGCGGGGCGTCGGATGGACGTAACTGGCCCGATCGTGAGGCTGCCGGACACGCTGCGCGGACTTGTGGCCGCCCGCATCGACGGACTGCCACCGGACGAGCGGTCAATGGTCGACGAGGCCTCGGTGATTGGTGTCGACGGACCTATCTACGCCCTGTTGCTCTATTTGGAGTCGAAGGGCATTGAGAATCCCAGCCACGCGTTTGATCAGCTGGTCACCAAGGACATCTTTGAGACTGACGGTCATGGCTGGCGGTTTCGTTCCGACCTTGTGCGCGAGGTCGCCTACGCGACCCTCACCAAGACGGCGCGTATCCAGCGGCACTCGGTCATTGCAGACTGGCTTGAGCGCCGACTTGATGCTGAGAGCACGCGGCTGCGCGATGTCGCACGCGTTGCGTACCACTACTCAGCGGCTTCGAAGTTGGCTCGTGAGTTCACTGTCCTACCGAGCGGGGTCCCAGACGATCTCCTCGAGCGCACGTTGGTTGCGCTCGAGCGAGCTGGCGAAATGGCTCAGCGCGTTGACTCGAATTTCTCAGCTGGCAAGTCGTTCCACAGGTTGCTGAAGCTCACGCCTGACGACCAGTTGTCCCGGCGTGCCGGCGCACACCTGGGACGAGCGGCGGCGAGGCTCAGTCTGCGCGAGATGGTGGGAGCCCAAGAAGACGCGCAGCGGGCACTTGCGCTTGCCGTAGAGGCTGAGGATTCTTCCAGCGAAGCAAGAGCACTGATTCTGCTGGCCGAGGTTGAGTTCTCGATCGGCAGCGAAGAGACCGCGCGGGTCCACGTAGACGGTGCGCTTGCGATTGCGGTCAAGATGAACGATGAGGATCTCCTCGCGGACGCGTTACGAGAGAGTGGTTTCATCCACCTGCGCCAGGACTCTTCATCGGAGGCCGAAGCCGACCTCACTCAGGCTCTGGAACTGTGTCGCAAGCGCGATGACAAGGCTGGCGAAGGATGGTGTCTTCAGAATCTTGCTTGGCTCGCCTTTCAGCATGGCGAGGTCCAGGAGGCAGAACGACGTCTCCAGAACTCGATTGAGCTCTTCAAGAGCGTCGGCGACGAGGGTGGGCTGGGCTGGGCCTATGG
Source organism: uncultured Acidimicrobiales bacterium (assembly GCA_964446225.1). GTDB lineage: Bacteria > Actinomycetota > Acidimicrobiia > Acidimicrobiales > Poriferisodalaceae > CAYUOD01. The sequence goes on from CAYUOD010000140.1 coordinate 3,337, forward strand.
CTTGTTGGCCCATGTGCGTTTCTACCAGGGTGAGGCCAAGGAGGCCGAACGTCTCGCGTCTTCAGTGCTGGCAGAAGCCAAGGACAGGGGCGATGCCTGGGGTCACGGCATGATCAGTATTTTGTTGGCCTCGATCAGCCTCTGGTCGGGCCGAACCCAGGAGGCCGTAGAGCGGGCCACATTGACGCTCGGCGAGTTCGAACGTATCGATGATGTCGGCGGTCAGGTGCAGGCGCTGTCTGTGCTCGGACGTGCCCAGATGGCCAGTGGAAACGTCGCAGAAGCGAAGCGCTCACTGCTGCAGGGAATCGACATTGCGCGGACGATGCCTGGGCATTCGATGCTTGGCTTGGCCTACATGGTGGCCATCGGGGCCGCAGTGCAGTCCGGCGACTCCGCATGGGCTGCTCAGCTCATGGACGAGGTCCCAGAAGGTACCGTCTCGGAGGCCATCGAGGCAGATCGCAGTGTCGCCTTGGCGATGGCGAAACTCCAACTGGGCGAACTGGATGCGCTTGATGATCTTGCCGCGCTCGTTTCGGACGACAGCGATGTCGGAACGGAGAACAACCTCCGCAGCTGCATAGCGCTTATGTACGCGGTGCGCGGCGACTGCGAGGATGCGCTTCTGCACTCCCAGGTAGTAATTTCGAGTGACAAGGCCACGTACCTTGACCGTCGCACGAGCTATCTGGCCAAGGGCCTTGCCCAGGCTCGGGCTGGCGACGTAGAGGGCGCTCGGGCAACGTTCGACGAGGCAATCATCCTGTTGGATTCCACGCAGAGTCTGATGAGTCAGGCAGTTGTTCGCCTGGCTCAGGCCACAGCGATGCAGCATCTTGGAACTGATGATGCAGACGCGTTGAGTTCTGAGGCAGAACGGCGGCTGTTCTCACTGAACGTCACCGCGCAGGGCTGGCGGCAGGTATTCAGTACAGCCGTTGGCAGTGAGCCGATACTCGCGTAGCCGTGCCGCTTGCAGAATGTCGGGTCTGCTGGCAGGCTGCGAGGCGTGACTGATCGTGTACTGATCGCCAAAGTAGGACTGGACGGCCACGACCGTGGGGTCAAAGTCGTCGCTCGGATCCTCAGAGACGCCGGGTACGAGGTCATCTATACGGGACTTTTCCAGACGCCGGACAGCGTCGTGGCGACAGCCATCGATGAGGATGTTGATGCTGTGGGCCTGTCGATGCTCTCTGGTGCTCATGCTGCTCTTGTCCCTCCGGTGGTCGCTGGTCTGAGGGCCGCTGGCTCGAACATCCCGGTTGTTCTCGGCGGCATTGTGCCGGACGCCGACGCGCAAATGATGCTCGATGCCGGAGTGGCTGAGCTCATCACCGCAGGCGCGACAACCGATGAGGTGTGTGCGGCGGTTCGCCGCGCGATTGACGCCTCACGAGAAGACTGAGCGCCGGAAGTTCTCAAGCTCGTTCACGAAACTTCCGATGCCTCCCCGACGACAGCCGTGGGAGAACTGATGGCCGAGGGAATGTCAGTGGGGGAAGAGAAGTCGATTCTGCGTGCGCTGGTAGCGTCGCTGGATTCTCGTCCGCCTGTGGCGAGAATCGAAGTGAGTGCGATGCCGTTGCCTGTGCGTCATTCGGTGCATTGGCGCAGTCCAGGGGGTACTGAATGTCTGGGCACCAGCCGCACATTGAGCATTCTGGGTTTGACGTTCGAGTCAAGCCATGAACTGAGCGTCGGGTCCAGCCTTGAGATGGCTGTTGATCTTCCAGATGGCAAGCACTTGAAGGGGCTCGCGACAGTGGAGCAGATCGAGGCGGATGGGGACTCTGGTTGGCTGGCGACCGTGAGATTTGGCGACACGCAACTCACCGCCGGTAGCGAGAATCCACTGGAGCGTCTCTGGGGCTCGCTCACTACCGACGCCTGATCCTGGGCTGCGCAGCTTGTTGATATGTAACTCCCACGGTTAGCGTCGGGCTTGTTATCAGTACGTCGCAATTTCGCCAGCTTCAGGAGTTCGCTAATGGCCCAACCCGAGGGAGAAATCCTGGCATCGACTACGGCTGGCGGCGCCATATTTCGTCGTCTTGGGCGTCTTGGCGTTGACCTTGTATTCGTGAATCCTGGAACCGACTTTCCTCCCCTCATTGAAGGTCTCGCCGAGGCTGAGGCTGAGTCTGCAGAAGTCCCCCGGGCACTTGTGGTCGGTCACGAGATGGCGGCCATTGGCATGGCGCATGGTTACTACCTGATCACTGGGCGAGCTCAAGCGGCGATTCTTCATACCAACGTTGGCCTGAGCAATGGCATTACCGCGCTCCTCAATGCAGCCAGCGACTACGTGCCGATAGTGCTCATGTCGGGTCGTACGCCAACTGTTGAACGGGGCCGCCCCGGCGCCCGCACGGTGCCCATTGGCTGGGGACAGGAGATGCGCGATCAGACCGCTCTTGTGCGCGAGTCGACGAAGTGGGACTACGAACTGCGTTTCCCAGAGCAGGTGGGGGAGCTTTTGGATCGGGCCTATGCGATCAGCCACTCGACACCCAAGGGCCCTGTGTATCTGAGCCTGCCCCGGGAGGTGCTGTGCGAGCCCTGTCCAAGTCAGGACATTGACGACGAAATCTCGATGCAGCCAGCTGTAGTTGTCGCCGCGGAAAGCGCAATGGCGAGAGCGGCCGAGATTCTCTCTGGCGCCAAGCGGCCGTTGATCGTCGCCCAACGGGGAGCAGGCAGCGTCGCGGGGTTTGCTGCATTGGCCCGACTGAGTGAGCAGTGGTCGATACCTGTGTGTCAGTACTGGGCTGTGGCGAACGCTATTTCGGCTGAGGACCCCATGCATATAGGCGACGAGTTGCAGCCTTGGATCTCTGAGGCCGACGTTGTGCTGGTCATTGACAGCCTTGCTCCTTGGGCTCCGGATTCCCACAGGCTGAGCGCTGAATGTCAGGTCATTCAGCTCGGACCAGATCCGTTGCACAGCCGTGTGCCTGTGCGGAACTTCCGGGTGAATCTGGCCATCACCACCGAGGTTGGACCGGGCATTGAGGTCCTCGAAGCAGAGTTGCGCAAGTGTGACGATTCGTACGCAGTTGAGCGTGCGACTCGGCGCGCGAGCATCGAAGAGTATGTGCTTTCCCGCCGAGCAGGACTCGCTGAGACTGCTGGCAAGGGTTCCTCCGCTCATCTCACCAAGGCCTTCGTGTCACGCTGCATCGGTGAGGCAGTTCAGGGTCACACGGCAACCGTGCTTTCTGAGCTCGGAGCAGCGATGGAGTTCGTTGGGCCCACCGGCCATGACTCTTGGCGTAGGTTGCCGCACTCCGGTGGGCTGGGTT
>CAYUOD010000141.1:0-6637 GCA_964446225.1 uncultured Acidimicrobiales bacterium
CCATTTCTGAGATACGCGGCGTGATTGCAACGGTCGCCGGCCTTCACCCTGAAGATGTCCACGATTCGCTGTACGTGCACGCGGACGCAGATGCGATTACGCATCTGTTCGGCGTCGCAGCGGGCCTTGACTCGGCGGTGCTTGGCGAGGTCGAAATTGTGGCCCAGCTGAAGCACTCATGGGATCTGGCCCGAGAGGCGGGCGCAGCACGCAGCGGGCTGAACCTGGCGTTCCGTCGCGCTCTTGAAATGTCCAAGCGGGCCCGTACCGAGACTGGCATCAGTCGCCATATCACTTCGGTGTCGCAGGCCGCTGTAGCGATGGCCAAGGATCGGCTCGGCCCCATGGCCGATCTCAACACGCTGGTACTCGGCGCGGGAGGCATGGGCGAAGGCATGGCCGTCGCCCTCTCACGCGCAGGAGTTACCGAGCTGGTCATTGCCAACCGCACGCTGGACAATGCGGTCGAGCTCGCCAACAGGGTTGGTGGCATCGCAGCTGAACTCAGTGAACTGGACGAGCGCCTGGCGAATGCCGATCTCCTCCTGACTTCGACCGGAGCAACGTCGATGATGCTGGAACATGATGCAGTCGAGCGTCTTATTGAGATGCGGGGCGGCAGGCCGCTGCTGATCGTTGACGTGGCGGTGCCGAGAGACGTCGATCCCACGGTTGGTGGACTCGATGGTGTCACGCTGCTGGACATGGATGATCTTGGTCAGTTCGCCGAAGCTGGACTCTCTGAGCGTAAGTGTGAGATCGGACAAGTTGAGCAGATTCTCGCCGAGGAACTTGAGCGGTTCATGGCCGAGCAGTCTGTGGCAGAGCTGGCACCGCTGATCGGTGATCTGTACTCCAAGGCTGAGGAGATTCGCGCTGGCGAACTTCTGCGTGTCTCGACTCGGCTTGCCGATCTCGAACCACGTGAACGCGACGCCGTTGAGGCACTGACACGAGGCATTGTGGCCAAGCTTCTGCATGAGCCCACGGTGCAGGTGAAGCGCGCGGCCGGATCGGCAAAGGGTGAGCGCCTCGCCTCAAGTCTGCGCGAGCTCTTCGAGCTGTAGCGGTGCTCCTGCGTATAGCCACGCGGGGCAGCGACCTGGCCCTCTGGCAGGCCCACTACGTCGCAGAACTCATCGGTGAGCGTGCCGAGATCGAGATCCTCGTCATCTCCACCGAGGGTGATCGTGTTCAGGACCGCCCAATCTGGGAGATCGGTGGACGTGGCGTATTCGTGAAGGAAGTACAGGCCGCGGTCTTGGCTGGCAGAGCTGATCTGGCGGTCCATTCGGCGAAGGATCTTCCCGCTTCAGAGTCACCCCCGGGCCTCACAATCTGCTGTGTTCCAGAACGTGGTGATCCACGAGATGCCCTCGTGGGTACGCCCCTGGCCGACCTGGCACAAGGTGCGGTCATCGCTACTGGTTCAGTTCGTCGCCGTGCTCAACTTGCCCATATGCGTCCTGACCTTCAGTTCAAGTCCCTGCGGGGCAATATCGCAACGAGGTTGGCTCGTGCAGCAGAGGTTGATGCAGTTCCCATTGCCGCTGTCGCCCTTCATCGCCTCGGCCTGCACAGCCACATCGTTGACACGCTCGAACCAGCTGTCATGGTTCCCCAGGTTGCTCAGGGCGCACTGGCAGTCGAGTGTCGCAGCGATGACTCCCGCGCAGCCAGAATCCTCAACGCGGTTGAGCACCGGCCGAGTCGGCTCTGTGTTGACACCGAACGAAGTTTCCTCGCTGAACTGGGTGGTGGCTGCGATATTCCGGTTGGTGCCCACGCAACGCTGAGTCGCGACACGCTGAGCGTTGAGGGCCTTATCGCCAGCTTTGACGGCCGTCAACTTTTACGTTCGTCTCTCGAAGGCGCCGGGCCGGAGGTTGGAGCTGAACTCGCACGCCAACTCATGGCTAGTGGTGGCGCCGCCCTGCTCGCTGAGCAGACCTTCACAGGACCCGGCTCTTGATCCGCGGACACCGCATCGGTCTGACCAGACCCTGGCCAGCTTGCAGCGTGCTCCTCGAAGATCGGGGTGCTCGACTCGTCGTTGTGACGTTGAACCGGTCGGTGCCTCCAACACTGACGACCGGGTTGGATCTTGCTCTCGCTGACGGTCTTGACGATTACGACTGGGTTGGGTTTGCTTCTGCCAGCGGGGTCGAGGCGATATTGAATCGGGTTTCTGTTGCTCAGCTCGGAGAGTGCAACATCGCTGCAGTTGGTCCGGCGACAGCTGCGAGCCTCACAGGACACGGCCTTACAGTTGACCTTGTGCCCGAACTCCATTCCGCTGAGGGGCTTGCTGCAGAGCTGTTGGCTCGTCCCGCCGCGAGCATCCTTTTGCCAGCGGCCGAACGAGGCAGCCCTGAGCTTTCGGAGAAGCTGTCGGCCGGGGGCTGGGACGTCATTCGTGTTGCCGCCTATTCGACCGAAGCCGTCGAGATTTCGCCCGCTGAGGTCGCTTCGCTCATGGCTTGCGATGTGCTGTGTGTGCTGGCTCCATCGGCAGTCGAAGCCTGGGCCGCTGCTGTGCCTCACGGCCAACAGAGTCCACCATTGGCGGCAATAGGTGCAACGACGGCAGCTGCTGTGGGAGTTCATGATCTGCGGTTGCTCGGGGCGGCTGAACAGGCGACTCCTGAGGCTATGGTGAGCCTGCTGGAGGCAAAGCTTTGAAGCTTGGGGCTGTGATCTTTGATTTCGACGGGACGCTGATCGATACCGAGGCGTGCATCCTCAGGGCTCAAGAGCTCGTGCACGACGAACTCGGCCTGGCGTATGACGCCGAGCGTTGGCAAGCTGAGATCGGTTCCGCAACGCACTCCGCCTGGGCAACCGAGCTAGCGCTTGCTTCAAGCCGGGAAGTGACCCCTGATGAGGTCCGCCACAGACGATCGGCGTTGAGCCTGGAACTCGCAGACGAGCTGGATCTCATGCCGGGGATGTCGGCGCTGATAGCCGAGTACCGTGATTCTGGTATTCCGCTCGGGATTGCATCCAACTCATCCAGGCGCTGGCTGTTCCACCATCTCGACCGACTCGACATCAACGATCACTTCGGCGTCGTGCTGACGCGGGAGGATGTAGCTCACCCCAAGCCAGCGCCAGACATGTTTGCTGAAGCTGCGTCTGCTCTTGGTGCTGGTTCGAGCGAGTCCCTCGCAATCGAGGACTCTCCGAGCGGTGCCACAGCCGCTGTGGGCGCAGGCTTGCGCTGTGCGGTGTTGGCGTCGCCGTACCTGGCTAACGCTGATTATCCTGCTGCTGCTCGCATCGTTGATGGCCCGACCGACCTCCACCTCAAAGAACTTGCCGTGCACTGGAACTCATGGAACGGCACCTGAAGGAATCTCCGTGACAGATGAAAACGCTGAACTCTTTGGCCGCGCTCTGAGCGTCATACCCGGAGGCGTGAACTCCCCGGTTCGTGCCTTCAACTCTGTCGGGGGTACTCCTTACTTTGTTGCCCGCGCTGAAGGTGCCCATGTCATCGATGAGAACGGCAAACGTTATATCGACATGGTGCAGAGCTATGGCGCCATCATCCTTGGTCACGCTCATCCTGTGGTCGTTGACGCAATCAGTCGAGCAGCCCTGGATGGCACCTCCTATGGCGCGCCAACTCGCCGCGAGGTTGAGCTTGCAGAGCGAATTACACAGCTCGTCCCGAGCTGCGATCAGATTCGCCTCGTGAACAGCGGCACCGAAGCAACGATGAGCGCGGTGCGCCTTGCCCGTGGCGCTACAGGTCGCGACAAGATCTTGAAGTTTGCCGGCAACTACCACGGTCATGCTGACGGTCTCATGGCAGCGGCGGGTAGCGCGGTGATGGGGCTCGGACTGCCCGGGTCAGCTGGCGTGCCAGCCGCCGCGGTGGCCGACACGCTGGTCGCGCCGTACAACAAAGTCCCGGTCCTCGACGACAGCGTCGCTGCTGTGATCATCGAGCCGGTGGCAGCCAACATGGGTCTTGTTCCGCCGACTCAGGAGTTTCTGTTCGGATTGCGCGCCGAGTGCGATCGTTCTGGTGCGTTGCTGATCTTTGACGAGGTCATCACCGGCTTCAGACTGGGCCTCGGCGGCGCGCAGGAGCGCTTCGGTATCACGCCCGATCTGAGCTGTTTCGGCAAGGTCATCGGTGGAGGCCTCCCGATAGCGGCCTTTGGTGGCCGAGCCGGGATCATGGAGCACCTCGCCCCGGCTGGCGCTGTCTATCAGGCGGGCACGCTCTCGGGTAATCCTCTTGCGACTGCTGCCGGACTCGCCGTCCTGGGCGAACTGGACGCAGATTTCTACGCAACGATCGAGGCCAGAGTGAGCCGTCTCGTGGCTGGGCTGGCTGCTGCGCTCAAGCCCCTGGCGGCAACGGTTCCGCACCTCGGCACGCTCTACGGCATTTACTTCGGCGAGAATCCAGCCCAGGACTACGACGCGGCAAAACTCACGAACGAGAAGCTCTACGCGGACTTCTTTCATGGCATGTTGCGGGGTGGCGTTGCCATGGCGCCGGGCGCCTACGAAGTCGGTTTCGTTGGAGGAGCCCACAGCGACGAACTCATCGATGAAGTCATCGCGACAGCCCAGGAAGTGGTTGCAGGGTTGTTGTAGCGCACAATCCCGCCAGAGCCTGTGTTGCTGGGCTAGGTTTCGTTAAGGCAGTACGAGCGGAGAAATGATGCATCCAGTCACAGTCGACTTTACGAGCGATGAGAAGATCGGGAACTGGCGGGCACTGCTCGCCGGCATCATGGTGATACCCCACTTCTTTGTCTTCATGATTATTGCGTTCGTCAACTATTTCGTGGGGATCATCGCATTCTTCGCTGTCCTGTTTACGAAGAAGTATCCGGATTCGTTGTATCACTGGGCATCATTGGTTCTGCGCTACAGCAATCGTATGAATGCCTACATGATGTGGTTCACGAACGACTACCCGCCATTCACGTTCGACGGCGGTCCTGAGGACTCGAGCGGGTATGCGGTGAGGACTTCGTTCCAGAAGCCCGAGACGATTGGTCGTTTCTCTCCGCTTTACCAGTGGTTCATTGCGATCCCGGTGATGTTCTTCGTGTGGCTCATAGCGCTTGTGGCCTACTTCTTCTGGTTCCTGAGCTTTTTCACGGTGCTGTTCACGGGCAAGGTGCCTGAGTCGTTTGCGAAGTGGATGGCTGGATTCGTGCGAGCCAATACTCGCCTGGCGGCCTACGTCATGTTCATGCACAACGAGTATCCACCGTTCTCGATGGATTAAGCCAGGTTGGCTAGGCCGATTTCTCTGGCACAAAGCGTACGATTGCGGCGGCTGCCTTGTAGGCGGCTTCTGCAACTCCGGTTTCATCAGGCCTCATCAGGTTGGCCATTATGCGTAATACCCATTCCATGAGTGTGCGTGACTGCATGCCCACGCGGGTGAGTTGCGCTATGAGCTTGGGGCGTCCAATCACGTAGGCGAACAGACGCGCCACCTTGAAATACATCTCGTACTCATCGTCGATGCGCTGGGCATAGTTCTGCAGCACGAGGCCGTTTCCTGTGCGCAGGGCCTGATCCAACACCTCTGCGGCCATTCGGCCCGTTTCGTAGGCGTAGTCAATGCCTTCACCGTTGAAGGGATTCACCATTCCGGCCGCGTCACCCACCAGCAGATGGGTGGGCCCGACTTTGGGGTTTACCGATCCGCCCATCGGGAGCCGTCCACCGGTCGCCGGATTCAGCTGGTTCGCCGGGGAGACCTGCCAGTGTTCGGGAAGAGCGTGCACCCAGGCTTCCATGAGCCGTGAGGTGTTGACGCTTTTGTAGTCGCGGAACGTTGAGAGCAGACCAACTCCGACATTGATCGTTCCGTCGCCGAGCGGGAAGACCCAGCCGTATCCGGGTAGTGACTTGCCGTTTTTGTCTCGGAGATCAAGCGCACTCTCGATCCAGGGATCGTCATGCATGGGGCTCTCGAAGTAGGCCCGAATGGCCATGCCCTGAGGGTATGAGCGGTTCCGGGCAGCGCCCAGAGCTCTGCCGAAGCGGCTCAGTGAACCGTCAGCAACCACGATGTACTTGGCGTGGACCTGCGAGACCCTATCGGTGTCCTTGTGCTTGACGGTGGCCCCGACGACGAGCCCCGATTCGACGATCGGACTGATGGCCTCGGCACCTGTCCACAGTTGGGCCCCAGATTTCTCCGCGTGTTCTGCCACCATCTGGTCGAGCTGCGCGCGCTTAACGACGTAGCCATGCTGGGGAAGAACCGGATGCTCTGGCCATCGCATCTCCAACGTTTTCCCGTGCGCAATTGCACGTAGACCGTCGTAGCGGTGGTAGAGCTCGAGTTGTGGGGTGAGGCCCATCTCATCGAGTTGATGTACCGCACGTGGAGTGAGTCCGTCGCCGCAAGTCTTGTCGCGGGGGAACAGTTTCTTTTCGAGGATGAGCACCTCATGGCCAGCTTCGGCAAGCCAGTACCCAGCTGCCGCCCCTGCTGGCCCTCCGCCGATGACGAGTACATCGACGCGATGTTCAGACATATCGCTGCCTACCCATGTTGCTTCTGGCGTACCGAGACTGCCACCGATCAGAGCCGGGAGCTACTCGCCTGCGCCGCCGCCAAGTTCTTCGAAAAGGAGCTCGCGCTCTTCGA
>CAYUOD010000142.1:0-6634 GCA_964446225.1 uncultured Acidimicrobiales bacterium
TCGACGGGGGGCACCGAGGCGAGTCATAGCTGCGACTTTAGGCCATGGGTGTGACCAAGATTTCCTGACTAATTCATTGCGGCCACAGACACGATGGGCATGCTGGGCGGAGTGTCGCCCAGGGACCCGCCGAACTTTTTGTCGGAGAAGACGAAGATGCCGCCATCAGAGCCGACCATAAGGTAACCATTGCCGTAGCGGACCATACCGACGATGGGCTTGTTGAGCTGCTGACCAGGGTCCAGAACCTGGGGGATGGAGCCTCGGTACGGCGCTGCACCGAATGCAAATATTCCGCCATCCGAAGCCACCTGCCAGTAGCCGAGATTGTCAGCAGTTGGCACCACGTCCATGACCGGCTGATTCAGCTGTTGTCCGCCCATGGAGCCGAGGAACTTGCCGTTGCCGTAGACAAAGACCCCGCCGTCAGAGGCGACCATGTAGTACCCCTTACCGTCCGGCATCGAGACCGATCCAAGGATTGGACCGTTGAGGATCAGATTGAGTGCGTTGCCATAGGTCTTGGCGGCGCCGAAGGCCACAACTCGGCCTCGGGATGTGAACAGCAGGTATCCGCCAGATATCGAGGACAGGCTCGCGACACGCTCGCCTGCACCGAGTACACCGGGTGACAGATTGCCGTAGAAGTCCGCGTCGCCGAAGTTGTGGACGCAGCCCCGGGTGTCGAGCACCCAGTAGCCCCGCCCGGTCTTTGTCGGTTCGATGTCCACCGCCTGTGCGCCGGTGCCAGCGATGCGCGAGTTGGCGCTGCCGTAGTTGGCCGCGTCACCAAACTCATACACCGTGCCACCGCTATCGATCAGCCAGTAGCCGTCCCCGGTAAGGGCGGCACCGCCGCCTGTGGGTGTTGCAGGCCCGGCACATGGCACTTCGGTGGGAAGCCCGTTTCCAGCACCGCGGAAACTCGGCCAGGGAATGCGGGCAGTGGAGTCGACGCTGACGTCGCTGACCTGTGAGCGGTTGTTGATGAGATCAAATCCGACCATGTAGAGGCGCCGACCTCTAGACCCGAAGTCGCCCAGAATCGGAGACGAATCGTAGCTGAATCCAATGGCGAGTTCCTGCATCCGGACACCGGTTTTCCCGTTCAGGATCTGCATCGACCAGCCGCTGCCAACCGCGACATCATTGTCACCGTCCCCGTCGAGGTCGCCAATAATCGCTCCGGCCTTGATGGCGTTGAGTGATGCCGCCGCCGGGTTGCAGCAGATAGCGGTCTTCCAGAGCTGCGAGCCAGAGCCGTCGAGCGCGTAAACGTTGCTATTCCAGTCACCCACGACGACATCGAGCTGATTGTCGCCGTTCACGTCTCCAAGAGCGACGCTTGCGGTCACCACACCTTCGAGCTGGACCGGCCAACCGGGGACATCTGATCCGTCATCGAGGTGGAATGCCTGCACCTTGCGGGTGTCAGCGTTGTTGTAGAACAGGCCGTTCGTGATGACCATCTCGGGGCGCCCGTCACCGTTTATGTCTCCAATGGCGACGCTGCCCATAGCTGTCTCATCGGGATGGCGCTTCCACATCACGCTGACTTGGCCCTGATCCCAGTCGAGGGCGTGGATCTGCCCGCCGATGGCCGCTCCAGGACGGCCCGGAGTGTCGTCTCCGCCGGTGAATATCTCATCTCGACCGTCGCCATCTACGTCATACAGCGCCGGGGATGACCAGATGGTGTCCACGTTGTCGAAAGGGAAGCCGGGCAGTTCGACGCCGGTGCGTCCATCGAGGGCGTGCACCAAATGGTCCCAGCCCCCAAAGACCACGTCGGGGTACCCGTCACCGTTGACGTCACCGACCGCAGCACTGGCGAACACGCCTTCGCACCAGCCGTCTGCACCAGCACCAGCTGCAGCGTTCCAGACGTTGAATATGTCGTTGGACGTGGTCCAGTTCCATTTCACGGTTCCATTGGCGTTGAGGACCTGGAGGCCGCCGTTCTGATTCGGTGCATAGGTGGAGCCCATGCCGATGATGATGTCGTTGCTCCCGTCGGCGTCGACATCTGCGATGACGGGTGAACTTTCGATTGCAGTTGGGGTGGACTGTGCGTTGCAGTAGGCCGGCACGTATGGAACTGCCGACACTGCCCAGAGAAGGTCGTTGAGGTTTCCGCTTTTGTAGGCGCGCACCGTGCCGCTCTGGCTCGCAATCACGAGGTCATCGACGCCGTCACCGGTGATATCGCCGCTGCCAGGAGACGCGCTTCTGACGAGCTCTGGGATGACCAGGGGAGCGTTTGGCGTTGCCTGGCTGGCGCCAGCTGGGGTGACTGCGATCAGGCCGAGGGCCAGAATTCCGATCGCGGAGGCCACGCCGATAGTTCTACTCATGACATCCTTGTCGTCATAGATGGCCCCGCGCTAGAGGGTAAGTTACCGGCGATTGGCAGGCTCGCTGGGTCGGGCTCTACTCCAGAACGAGTTCGGCCGCGACCGTGAGCGACTCTCCGGTCCTGGTTTCGAGGACCTGGATACTGCCGGCTTCTTTGATGTCTGGTTCGGCGAGCGTGAGCAGGGCAAGGCGTTCTGGGGTGTCGGTCACCGTGGCCAGAGCAACGTCGGTGCGCAGCGACGTCTTGGCCTCTGTCTTTGCTCGGCGGACCTCGGCCAGAACATCTGCGGCGACCTGGTAAACGCCCACATCGCCGCCAGCTACGCCGATCTCTGCGGTCGTTGGCCACGGACTGGTGTGCACTGAGCCTTCCTGCCACCAGCTCCAGGCTTCCTCGGTGGCGAAAGGCAGGTGCGGGGCGAACAGTCGATGGATGGCGCTCAGTGCGATAGTCAGCGCCGCTGTGGCAGAGGCTGCGGCAGCCTCTCCGTGGGCACCGTATGCCCGGCCCTTTACGAGTTCCACGTAGTCGTCGCAGAAGTTCCAGAAGAATGCCTCGGCGCGTTCTATCGCCCTGGCGTAGTCAAAGGCTTCGAATGCGTGCGTGGCCTGTTCGATGACCTGGCTCAAGTCAGCGAGCATTGCTTTGTCGATTGGCTGAGTGATGGCTGTGCGGTCAGCCTCAGCGTTTGCGTCGGTGATGCCGAGCACGAAGCGCGATACGTTCAGCAGCTTGATGGCGAGGCGTCGGCCGACCTTCATCTGGCCCTCGTCGAATGCTGTGTCGACGCCTGGCCGACCGTTTGCCGCCCAGTAGCGGACCCCGTCAGCGCCGTACTTCTCGAGCGGCTCCATCGGGGTGACCACGTTGCCCTTGGACTTGGACATTTTCTTGCGGTCAGGATCCAGAATCCAACCGGAAATCGTTGCATTCTTCCAGGGGGCGAGGCCGTGTTCGAGGTCGGCTCTCACGACTGACCCGAAGAGCCAGGTGCGGATGATTTCGTGGGACTGTGGGCGTACGTCCATGGGGAACACACGCTGGAAGAAGTCGTCGTCTTCTTCCCATTTCGAGACGATCTGGGGCGAAAGCGAAGAGGTGGCCCAGGTATCCATCACATCCGGATCAGCAGTGAAGCCCTTGGGCTGATCGCGTTGGTCATCGGTGTAGCCGCTTGGCGTATCAGTGGTTGGGTCGATGGGAAGGGCGTCTTCTAGAGGCACGATCGGGTTGTCATAGTCCGTTGTGCCGGCAGCGTCGAGCGAGTACCAAACCGGAAAGGGCACTCCGAAGAAGCGCTGACGGCTGATGAGCCAGTCGCCGTTCAGGCCGCCGACCCAGGAGTCGTAGCGCGACTGCATGTAGCCGGGGTGCCAGGCGATTTCTCCGCCGCGTGCCAGCATACGTTCACGCACGTCGTCGTCGCGGCCGCCGTTGCGGATGTACCACTGGCGGCTGGTTACGATTTCGAGTGGCTTCGTGCCCTTTTCGTAGAACTTCACGGGGTGTGTGATCTTCTTGGGTTCTTCGAGCAGATCACCCGACTCGGCCAGCAGTTCGACGATGCGCTGCTGAGCCATGTTTGCGTTCTTGTTGACGAGCTCGTCGTAGGCGGCCTGGGCCCGGGCGTTGTCGCGTCCGTCGAAGTTCCCTTCGCCCCAGGTCACTGGAATGAACCGACCGCGTCGGTTCATAAGCGGACGGACCTCGAGGTTGAGTTCGCGCCACCAGGTCACGTCTGTTGTGTCGCCGAAAGTACAGATCATGGCGACGCCGGTGCCTTTGTCTGTCTGGGCGAGTTCGTGGGCGAGGATGGGCACCTCTACACCGAACAGTGGCGAGACAACTTTGGTTCCGAAGAGCGGCTTGAAGCGTTCGTCATCCGGGTGGGCTACGAGCGCAACGACCGCGGGGATCAGTTCGGGGCGGCTGGTTTCAATGACGATGGGGTCGGCGTCAGCCTCAGCATTGGCGCGCGCGAACGCGATGCGGTGATATGCGCCGGGCATTTCACGATCTTCGATTTCTGCCTGCGCTACCGCGGTGTTGAAACTCACGTCCCAGATCGTCGGGGCTTCAAGCTGGTAGGCCTCGCCGCGGGCAAGGTTCCTGAGAAATGCGCGCTGTGCAGCGCGCTGGGCCACGTCGCCGATGGTGGTGTAGGTGTGATCCCAGTCAACAGACAGGCCCACGAACTCGAACAGATGCTTGAACGCCACTTCGTCCTCGGCGCTGAGTTTGTGGCAGAGCTCAATAAAGTTCGGCCGGCTGATGTGTTCGGCTCGCTTCGGCGCTTTCTCTGGCGGCTGGTAGTCGGCGTCGTAGGGCAGCGTCGGATCACAAGCCACCCCGTAGTAGTTCTGCACTCGCCGCTCGGTGGGAAGACCGTTGTCATCCCAGCCCATTGGGTAGTAGACCTGCTTGCCGGTCATGCGTTGGTAGCGGGCCATGAGATCGGTGTGGGTATAGCTGAAGATGTGGCCAACGTGCAGCGAGCCACTCACTGTGGGCGGAGGGGTATCGACGGAGTAGACCTCGTCGCGGGTCGCTGTGCGGTCAAATGCGTACGTGTGGTTTTCGCTCCATACGCTGTTCCATTTGTCCTCGAGACCAGCGAGGGTGGGCTTGTCTGGCACAGCATTCATAGGCTGCAATCGTACAACCAGCCAATTCGACCGGTCGCACCTATTCGAGCCGGTACTTTTGTAGCCATGATGCGTCTCTTCGATACAGCCAGAGCAGAGGTCGCGGAGTTGACGCTCCGTGATCCGGCCAAGGTATCGATGTATGTCTGCGGACCTACGGTGTACGGACCGCCTCATATGGGACACGGACGCTTCAGCCTTGTGTTTGACGTGTTGCGTCGCTACCTGGAGTGGTCTGGTCTAGAGGTCAACTACGTTTCCAATATCACCGACATCGACGACAAGATCATTGCCAACGCTGCCGCCGAGGGCATCGGGGTTGATGAGTTCACCGGCTACTGGGAGAAGGTCTGGTACGAGGCGATGGACGGCATCAACGTCAAACGCCCGACTTCAGATCCTCACGCCACCGCGTACGTAGACGAGATGGTCGCCATTATCGCTGATCTCATTGAGCGTGACGCCGCCTATGAGACCTCTGACGGCGTCTATATGGATACCTCTGTGGTGGACGACTACGGACTGCTGGCCCGTCAATCGCTTGATTCGCTTCAAGCGGGTGCGCGGGTCTCGGTGAACGACGAGAAGCGCTCGCCGATTGACTTCGCCGTCTGGAAGAGAACGAAGCCGGGGGAGCCGTCATGGGACGCCCCCTGGGGCGCGGGTCGGCCGGGTTGGCATACGGAATGCGTTGTGATGGCGCTCGACCTGCTGGACGACGGCTTCGACATCCACGGGGGCGGACAGGACCTGGCCTTTCCACATCACGAGAACGAGCGGGCTCAGGCCGTGGCCTGGGGGCGCACATTCAGCAGCCACTGGGTGCACAACGGATTCGTCGAGGTGGATGGCGAGAAAATGTCAAAGTCGCTGAATAATTTCACGACGCTCGTGGATTTCATCGAGAAGTCGGACCCTCGGGCCTACCGGCTGCTCGTGTTGCGGTCGCACTATCGCTCGCCAATTGAGGTCACTCCTGAGACGGTCAGCGATGCTGAAGCAGCGCTCGAGCGTCTTGACTCGTTTGCCCGCAGGACGGCCGATCTCGACGGAGTCGCATCGAGTGAGGTTCTCGACGCGTTCCGCTCGCTCATGGACGACGACATGGATACACCTGGCGTCATGGCCCTGGTGTTTGAGACGGTGCGCGCTGTGAACTTTGGCCTTGACGCTGGCGAGGACGTCAGCTCGTTGGTGGCAGCGATCCGAGAGGTCACCGGAGCGCTGGGCCTTGACCTGGACTCAGGCGCAGACTCCGGCGACGTACCAGCTGCAGTGCAGGCTCAAGTCGCTGCGCGTGACGCTGCTAGAGCCGCAAAGGACTGGGCCAACTCGGACCGATTGCGCGCTGAGCTTGTTGCGGCCGGCTGGATTGTTGAGGACAGCGCAGACGGGACGCAGGTGCGGCGGGCTTAACGCTTGATCTCAGCACCTATAGCGCTGAGGGCCTCTTCCACGAAGTTGTCGACACCCCCGGGAAGTAGCGACTTCTTGAACGCGTGGGAGACCACGACATCGCAGTGCTGGTTTTTCTCGAGCAGCTTGGCGAGCTTGCTGATCGCATTGCCGGGATGGATAGCGTAGGTCATGAAGGCGGCGACTGGCTTACCCCAGAGCGCGGGAATCCGCTTGA
>CAYUOD010000143.1:0-6597 GCA_964446225.1 uncultured Acidimicrobiales bacterium
TCCCGCACAGCGACAAGCTGCTGATCAGTGCGGGCTACGACGAGGCCGCCTTTGGCCTCGAATTCGATCGCTTCGCCGAGTTGTGCGGCTTGTTCGGCCCACAGCTTCAGGCTCCAGAGCGCGAGTTCAAGCTCGGGTCCTGGCAGCTTGTCCGACAACATGAGGTTGCCCTCGCCCGCGGCCGTCGAACCAGCCACAAGGGAGCCGGCGTCCACGAGAACCACCTGGTGGCCAGCGTGCACGAGAGCAGCCGCTATCGAAGCGCCGATTATCCCGGCTCCGATGACAAGGACTTCGCAGTCCGTGGGAAGGTCAGCCGTGCGCAGGGCCATGGTCCACCGGGGCCGCGGTCGAGACTCCGTCCACCAGGCGCAGCACGCCGAGCGGATTCTTGTTCTGGAGTGCCGGCGGAAGCAGGGAGTCGGGAAGATTCTGGTAGGACACCGGGCGCAGAAAGCGTCTTATGGCCGCGGATCCGACTGAGGTTGTTGAGGCAGCGGTCGTCGATGGATATGGCCCCCCATGCACCATCGCAGGGCTCACTCGAACTCCCGTGGGGACTTGATTCATGAGCACCCGGCCTACATGGCGTGCACTGGTTTCAAGTAGATTGCCGAGGTGGGCCTGCTCTGCATCGCCGGCAAATACAGATGCGGTGAGTGATCCAGGTATGGCTTCGTACAGGCGGGCGAATGCGTCAGCGGGAGCATGCACAATAAGTGCCACGGGGCCGAAGTGTTCTTCGCTCAGCTCTGGCGTCTGGAGGAAGTGCGTAAGGCTGGTCTGCAGTAGTACGCCTGCGATGTCTGCCTCACCAGCGCCCGCTTCTTGTCGGGCCTGGGTAGTTGCACCTGCGCCGATGCTTGCTTCTGCGAGTTGAGAGACCGCAGAGGACATTGCCGCGGTGAGCATCGTCCCCGCCGCGCGTCCGGCGAAGTCCTGCCCGAGCTGCTGGGCGAACGCCTCCCCGCTGTCATCAGCGGGGACCACAATGATGCCCGGCTTGGTGCAGAACTGCCCGACACCCAGCATGAGCGAGTCCACGAGAGCGGTAGACGTCTCGGCGGTTAACGCATCAGGGAACACGAACGACGGATTGAGGCTCCCCATCTCGGCATAAACCGGAATCGGATTCGGTCTTTTGGCGGCAATATCGAAGAGTGCCCGGCCTCCGGCCAGGCTGCCGGTGAACGCGACCGCCCGGATCTCTGGGTGCTGCACCAGCGTCGAACCCAGGCTGTGCTCTGTGCCGTGAAGCAGCGAGAACCAGCCGGGATTCATACCGGCGTCCGCGACCGCCTGCACCGCGAGCCGAGCGACTATCTCCGAGGTTCCGGGGTGGGCAGGATGGGCTTTGACCACAACCGGACAACCCGCGGCGAGCGCAGAAGCTGTGTCACCTCCCGGCGTGCTGAACGCCAGTGGAAAGTTGCTTGCGGCAAAGACTGCGACGGGTCCGATGGGTCGGTTCACCCGGCGCAGATCAGGTACGGGCGGCGTGGCCGAGTCGTCGCCTCGGTCGAGAACAGCGTCGAGCGTATCTGCAGCCTCTGAGCGGGCTGCCAGGAAGCGCAGCTGGGTCGTTGTACGAACGAGTTCCCCACCGAGCCTGGCAGTACCAAGGCCCGTCTCAAGGTCGCCGCGCTCGATGACTTGTTCTCCGTGTAGCTCGAGCAGGTCCGCCCAGCGCAGAAGGATCTCTGCTCCGGCAGCCGTGGAGCCCCCCTCCTTACGGAACGCTTCGGCTGCTGCATCGCAGCTCGCAGCGATCATCGCCTCGTCCGCCTCGGCGTACAGCGGCTCCAGGGCGGCTCCCGTTGTTGGGTCTACTCCGCTGAAAGCTCCCTGTTCCGGCGGGCTGATCTTGCCAGCGATGACAGCGGATCCATCGAGCAAAATTTGTTCAGTCATGGGCTGCTCCTAGAAGAAATCCCGAAGGAAAAGGGTCGGTGGGATCAAGCAGGTACTGGCCGATGCCGGTGATCCATGCGCGACCGGTAATAGTTGGAAGGACCGCGTCGTGTTCGCCCACTGTCGTGGTGTCAACGAGCTCTCCGGTGAAGGTGGTGCCCAGGAGTGACGAGTGTACGAATGGCTCGTTCAGCCCAAGCTTGCCCTGTGCGTGGAGCTGCGCCATTCGCGCTGAGGTGCCGGTGCCACAGGGTGATCGATCAACCCAACCCGGATGGATGGCCACGCAACCCCGCCCGTCAATTCCAGCCGAGCCAGGCGCGGTAAACAGGACGTGCTTGCAACCAGCGATGTGATCGTGTTCTGGGTGGCGCGGCGCGATTTGGCTGTTGATGGCTTGCATGAGTTCAAGGCCGGCTGAGACAAGGTCATCATGGTTCGATTTGTCGATGCTGAGGCCAACATCTTCTGCGGGAATGATGCCGTAGAAATTGCCACCGAATCCCACTGCGACGTCGAGAGCACCCAGTGACTCGGTCTGTACGGTTGTCTCGGCACAGTGGAGGTAGGACGGGACGTTCAGCAGTGTCACCGCGGCAGCTCTGCCATCCACCACTTTGATCTGAGCGCGGACAAGTCCCGCCGGAGTGTCCATCGTGATGGTGGTCTCGGGCTCGAGAACCTCTACGAGGCCGAGTTCCAGGGCCGTGGTGGCTGTGCCAATGGCACCGTGACCACACATCGGCAAGCAGCCGGATGCCTCGATGAAGAGCACACCGATGTCGGCATCGGGGTGGCAAGGTTCCTGCAGAATGCTGCCTGACATCGACGCATGGCCGCGCGGCTCAAACATGAGCAACTGGCGAAGCTCGTCGAAGTCGCTGCGTAGCGTGACCATCCGCTCGTACATCGTCGTGCCACTGATCTTCGGAAACCCTGATGTGACGACGCGTGTGGGCATGCCTTCGGTGTGGCTGTCGACGGCCGTGAACACACGTTGTGCCCTCATTGGCTGGTGGCCGCCAAGGCCCTCCGTGCAGCCGCGCGCACCGTCTTCTCGTCGTCTGCGCTGAGGGGGAGTCGGGGGAGGCGCACCGGGCCGCCGTAGCGTCCTGCTTCTTCCTGCCCAAGCTTTATCGCCTGAACAAACCGAGGATCAGCGTCCCAGCGCATGATCGGCAACATCTCTCGGTACAAGGCTCTGGCCGCATCCCAGTCCTGTGCCTGGGTGAGACTCCACAGACGCACCGACTGCGCTGGAAATGCGTTGACGAATCCGGCTATCCAACCCGTGGCACCCATGAGTGCCCCTTCGACGACGACGTCGTCAGCACCGGCGATGACCTGAAAGTCCGCCGCGAGCTCTCGTATGTGAGCGATGCGGCGGATGTCACCGGAGAACTCCTTTACGCCCACGATGCCATCAATCTCGGAAATCTGAGCGAGGAGCTCTGGCACCAGGTCAATGCGGGTCGAGAACGGGTTGTTGTAGGCAATGACGGGGATGCCGACTGAAGCGACCTCGCGATAGTGGGCGAGAACTTCCTCATGTGTCGGGGCATGTGATGTGGGAGGCAGGCACATGACTCCGGCGCAGCCAAGTTTGGCTGCGTGTTCGGTCCAGTGCACTGCTTCGGTCGCGGTCTTGCCGCTCACGCCGGGCACGACCTCAGCCTTGGTGTCGGCTCCCTCGATGGTGGCTTCGACGACCTGTGCTCGTTCCTGGTTGGAGAGCGCCTCGTATTCACCAAGCGAGCCGTTTGGCACGAGGCCGTCGACGCCTTCGCTTGTTTGCCACGCGGCGTGCTCGACAACTCGTTCGTACGCGACGCTCAGGTCTTCGTTGAAAGCTGTCGCCGTCGCGGCATACACGCCCAAGAAGTGGCGGTTTTGATCCTGCATCTTGATCTCGATCGTTGGGTGACGTCAACTTCGATACTAGGTGCCAAGAGGGTGCAAGAATAGAGACATCTGTAGAGAGTTATCTCCGTGACTGCCATCATTTGTCGTAAGACCCTGTCATCTTTCGTATTTCGAGCACGCTACTGGCAGAATCTGAGTAACCGCTCAGCAGGGACTTGCCATGGCAGCACACGACAGCATTCCGTTCTACACGACTACCCCCCAGCCGGGAGCTGCCACGTTTGTTCGCATGGAGGATTCAACAGCCGAGGACTGGCAGATCATCATGGCTGATCACCAGAACCTCACCGCAGGCGTCGCTGAACAGGTGCTCGGGCAGTTGCGGGGGATTGAAACAGCGGCTGGTGGGTTCGCTGTTGACCGGCTGTTTCATAGCCTGTAAACCGCCTATCGAGCTGAGGTCGACGGCAAGGATGATGCCTATCTCATTTGCTGCCTGCTCCACGACGTCGGAGACCTGCTCGCCCCGGACAATCATCCGGACATAGCGGCGGCGATCATCAAGCCCTACGTGAGCGACGAGTACCACTGGATGGTGCAACAGCACGGCGTCTTTCAGGGCCGCCACTTTTGGCACTTTCTTGGCGGCAATCGGAATGCCAGGGATGAGTTTCGCGCTCACGAGTACTACGACACCTGTGACGAATTCGTCGAGAAATTCGACATGCCCGCGTTTGATCCCAATTACTCGACTCCGCCTCTTGAGTACTACGAGCCTCTCCTGCGGAGCTTCTTCTCCCGCAAGTTGTAGCTGCTTCAGACGAGGCGATGCTGAAGCGGTAGTCCCTCGATTGAGTTCACCAGATTGGTGAACTCAACGACCCTCAGCTCAGCCGTGAGTTTCACGTTGCCCTGTGCTGTGTGGGGAGTCAGCAGGACGTTCGCTGAGCGGTCGCGAGCAAGGGCCACCAGCGGATCGGTCGGGCGGACCGGCTCCCAGCGGTGGCCGTCCGCGGCGACCCCGCCGAGCTGCCCGCTTTTGTAGGCAGCTGTCACGGCGTCCTCGTCGAGGGATGTGCTCGCACCTGAGTTCACGAGCATCGCGCCGGGCTTCATCTGCGCGATGAACTCTGCGTTGACGCTGCCTTCAGTCTGTTTGGTGTGAGGAAGCAGACAGCAGAGTGTGTCGCTCTCGCCAAGCAGTTCTGCCAGCGGTGCGTAGCGCACTCCGAGGCGACGTTCTGCTGAGGTCGGTAGTCGGTTCCTGCGGTAGTAGAGCACCTCGCAGTCAAAAGGCGCCAACCGCAGAGCGAGTTCGGTGCCAATTTCGCCGAAGCCCAGTATGCCGACGGTGCTCTGCTGGATCTGGCGGATGCCCTTTAGTCCCGACCAGTTCATGTTGAACGTGTTGGCGTCGGTCCGCTGGGGTCCATCTCCCCATGACTTGGCAGCCGTGATGATCTCGGATCCTTCCCGGGCCCGCTTCAGCAGCCCAAGGATCTGCATCATGACATGCTCGGCCACAAGCGTGCTTTGGGCCAGGGGCCAGGAGCAGACGGGCACTCCGGCCCGGCCCGCTGCCTCGGTGTCGATGTCATGTACCTGGGAACCGAATCGTTGCACGAGGCGCAAGTCGGAGCCAGCTTTGAAGTGGTCCGCCCCGATGACTCCGCTGCGCTCTGAGATGAAGAACTCCATCCCGCCGAGCGCCTCGAGTACCTGGCCGCGGGTCGGTGACACGAGCATGGTGAGCCCGAGTCCTGCGGGAGCCGCCTCTCGCGCGAGTTGCTGGTGGATTGGCGGGCGGTCAGTGACAAACAACGTGGCGTGCGTCTTCATGGTGAGCTCAGCCATTCAGCAAGGGCCAGTTTGACCCTATGCCTTCGACGCCTGCACGATCGGCGACGTCGGCGAATCTGCTGCGGACGCCGTCGAGAATTGCAGCTTCATCCATCGTCTTCATTTCGCGGCCAGCCATGATGATGTTTCCGTCGATGACGACCGTGTCCACATCGCCCCCCTGGGCGGCGAACACAACAGTGGCCACCGGATTCCACACGGGCGTGAGATGGGGTTTGTCCGTGTCAATCACGATGAAGTCAGCCTTCTTGCCAACCTCAAGCGAGCCCGTCTCGTCGTCGATGCCCAGCGCCTTGGCCCCGTTGATGGTGGCCATCTCGAGCACGGTTTCTGAGCTGATCGCCAGGCGGGAACCTTCTCTCATTCTGGCCACGTGGCAGGCAATCCTCATGTCCCTCAGGATGTCCATGTTGGCGTTCGTTGGAGCTCCATCGCAGCCGAGCGCGACATTCACACCAGCTCTCAGCATGTCAGTGACCGGCGCAGGGCCCCATGCCGCGGCGGAGTTATTGCCCGGATTGTGGGCGACGCTGGTTCCCGTTTCGGCCAGCACGATGTGGTCCTGGTCATCGGCGATCGTGCAGTGAGCGAGCACGGTGCGCGGCCCGAGGAGCCCAAGGCCTTGTGCCATTTCGACGTGCGACCGATAGCCCTGCTCATGGGCGTACTCGGTGTCATGGGGGAGCTCGGCGAGATGGATCGTTATGCCCATGTTCCGCTCTGCGGCCAGCGCTCCAACTTCGGTGAACAACGACGGATTGTTCGCGGGCTCCGCTGACCGGCAGCCGAACCAGACCTGGACTCGTCCGTCGCCCGCGCCATCCCACCTTTCGTGGGCGGCCAGCGTATTCGTGATCGAGGATTCGCGCGTCTGCCACATGCCTGGATGCCAGCCAAGCTCGTCCCGCTTTTCTGCGGACACATCCATGACGACTTTGCCCAGTGCCGCGCGGATTCCGGACT
>CAYUOD010000144.1:0-6590 GCA_964446225.1 uncultured Acidimicrobiales bacterium
CGGCCGAAGAGGTGGACGTCAGGAATCTATGTCCTGAGTTGGTCGACAGGTCTCGGGGCGACGAAAGGACCAGCCGAAATTTACCCGGATTCTTCGAGCAGACGCAGACCGCGACGGAAGAACCCGAGAACAGCAGAGCGCTGATCGTCGACGTCTGCCAATGCGGTGAGCTCCAACTGAGCGCCCACGAAGCCGCGACCGTCCCAGTAGGGATTCGACTCCGGGGGATGCCACGGTGCGACGTAGAAGTAGGGACTCTCGTGCTTCTGGTCCCCGGGGGATGCGCCAAGCGAAGCTCTCACCGGATCAGTCCCCAGCTCTATGGCGAGATCAAAGTGTTCGGGCCAGATCTGCGCCCGGGTGAGCGCAGCGTCTGCAGGATCAGCCTCGGCCCGAAGCTGCTCGAGCACTGACATTGAGAACCCGAAGAACTCCCCGAGGAACGAGACTGACGCACGATCGATGATCGGCGCCGCAGCAATATCCACACGGAGGTCGGACACGTAGATGTCACTAGGTGGCGCAGCCTCGATACCAAGCTCATCGGCAGCGTCGCGCAAGGATGTCGTTGGAATACTGAGCGTTCCCTGTGGCGTCTCAAGCCACAATCCAGCCTCATCCACACGCAACTGCCTGCCTCCGGGGATGAACGGAGTGCCAAAACCACCGTAGGTGTAACGCAGACCGATCTTCCCATTCGCCTTGCGACGGTATGGGGCCATGAGGTACTCACCAAGCGCCTGCAGCGAGCGGCGGGTCGCACCGAGTTGGGGAGGAGGCTGAGGAAGTCGACGCCACGCACCGAGCCAGCGGTCAGCGCACCACAAGGCCAGATCCGGGTCGTCTGCACACAGCTCGTCCCAGCTCAGCTGTCCACCAGTCGTGGGCAGCACAGCATCTTCTTGCGCCCCTGCCACAGCTGGGTCGTCGGCTAACCAGGGCTCGATCTCCGAGGCAGGCGGGGACGGGACCAGCACGCGCACAGGGCGACTAGCGCCGATACGATCGTATGCCTCACGCTGGGGATTCATGCCCCTATTGTTACCCGATACCAGGCCAAATCCCCCGACACTAAGGAGATTGGTCTACACCGGACTCCTCTGGCGCTGTTTCAATCACCACTTCATCATTTTTGCGCGGTCGACCGGACCAGACAAAGAGTGCTCCAGCCGCCATCACAAACAGCGACGTCCAGACGTTTACCCGCTGCCCGAAGATGACATTGGCTTTATCGATGCGCACCAGCTCAATGAACAGTCGTCCGATCGTGTACCCGATCATGTACAGCCCGAACACCCGACCCGCTCTGAAGTTCTTCATGAGCCTGTCTCCGACGAATACCAGGAATGCTGCGAGCGCGAGATTCCAGAGGGCCTCGTATAAGAAAGTCGGATGGAATGTCTCGAACTCGACATAGGCCCTGGGCCGATTCTCAACCGAGATCTCCAGTGCCCACGGAAGGTTCGATGGACGTCCAAAGAGTTCCTGGTTGAAATAGTTGCCGAATCTACCGATCGCCTGTGCCACGGCCAACGCCGGAGCCACGGAGTCGAGCAGCAGGCCGAAGTTCCAGCCCTCACGACGGGCAACGTACCAGCCAGCCAATACACCTGCGGCTACGGCGCCCCAGATTCCAAGTCCGCCTTTGTAGACGAGAAATGCCTCGCCCCAGTTACCTCTGAACTTCTGGTTGTCAGTAATCACATGATAGAGACGACCCCCAACCAGTCCAGCAGGTACGACCCACATTGCCAGCTTCGTGATGTCATCGGGATCGCCACCACGGGCTGACCAGCGACGCTGGGTGATCCATACGGCGGTGATTACACCAAAGGCGATCAGAAACCCGTATGCGCGAAACGGCAACGGACCGATTTGAAGAATGCCGGTGGCTGGGCTTGGAATTGCAGATATCAACACAGAACTACAACGATACAACCCCCCAAGAGATTCCCAGGGCCGCCCAGGTACAGAAATTTGACTAGCGTTGGCGGAATGACAAGGACAATTGCAGTCGTTAACCAGAAGGGCGGCGTTGGAAAAACCACGGTTACCCTGGGCCTCGCCGCGGCAGCAGCCGACGCAGGACAGCGCGTCCTTGTGGTGGACCTGGATCCCCAAGCCAACACCACCTCCGGCCTCGGGATCTGGAACCCCACTGGAACCGTCGACACGGCGCTTTCGGCTGAGATCCCAGGAAGTGCAGCAGCCGTCATCGTGCCCTCAGGCTGGTCCGACGCTGATCTCCACGGAAATCCTCCACCCCACGTGATTCCCTCATCTGGTGCACTGGCCAATCGTGAAGCTCAACTCGCCACGGACCCGATCGGCGCCCAGGACCGCCTCCGCATAGCCCTGTCGGGAATGCAGTACGACCTCATCCTCATCGACTGTCCCCCATCTCTTGGTCTGCTCACCGTCAACGGACTTTTCGCAGCCGACGAGGTGCTCGTTGTGACAGAACCAGCTGCGTGGGCCAGCGACGGAGTCGAAATGGTGCTCACCACTATTCAACGCATCTCAGGTCGTCGGCCTCACCCCCTGGCTGTGTCAGGCCTCGTCGTCAACCGACTCGGTAGGACACGCGATGCGAAGTTCTGGCACGAGCACCTGCAAAAAACTTACAGCGAGATCATTCTGCCAAGTATCTCCCTGCGCGCAGCGGTCGCCGAAGCATCAGCTCGATCGCTGCCACTGCAGGCCCTCGGCAAGCGCTCGGGTGCTCCTGAAGCCCGGGCCGAATTCGATGCCTTGTTCAACCAGCTCACTCAACCAGTGCCAGTTGCCCACGAAAAGGAGTCAAGCAGTGGCCAACTATGACCCGCGCAAAGACCGCCACAAGCCAGCTGAACGATCTGCACCCACATCGCTCGACGCACTCCTGGGCCCTTCGTCGCAGCCTCCAGACACAGCTACCTCAGCCCAGGCCACCGACACCATGGACTCAAGTTCACTCGACGATCGCGTCGGATCAGGCCGACCGGTAGCGACGCCCGAGCCAAGTGGCCTACCGCAGCGAGTTCCTACGCAACTCAAGGTCGCAGTCGCGCTTGGAGCGGTCATTGGAGCAACGGTGACGATTTGGATCGCCCTCAAACTCCGCAGCCTGTTCAAGCGCTGAGCATCACCCTCGACCAAAAAGTCTACGACCCGATCAGACGCCTGGTGGCTGGCGAATTGATCGGGTCGTAGTGGGTGACCGGTCGACGGTTGTCGAAACGCCTCAGGGTGGGTGTGCGCTCCGGAACCATATGCCGACCGGCGGTTGTGGTGGACCCTCAGCATAACCCACAATTACTCACCGGGCGCAAGAAGTGTACGAAACATTCGAGAAATATGGACTCCCGGTTTATCCATGACCATCGTCTCTGTAACCGGTAGGTTTTTCATCTGATGTCCAAAGACCACCAAGAGACGCAACTACATGGCCTTTCGGCGGCGGAGGTCGCCGAACGTGTCGCAGACGGGCGGGTCAACATCGCCGCGGCGTCTCCTTCCAGAACGTTTAGCGAAATCTTTCGTGCAAACGTTTTCACTCCGGTCAACGCCATCATCGGAACCTTCTTTGTACTCATCATGATCGCCGGCCCCGGTCCTGACGCTCTGTTTGCCGGCGTCGTGATCGCGAATTCGACGCTCGGTATCGCCCAGGAATTACGCGCCAGGTCCACGCTCGACAAACTGGCTGTACTGAACTCGCCAAACGTCACGGCCATACGCGATTCTGAACCGGTTGTTCTCGATGTGGAGGATATCGTCGCAGATGACCTGCTCAGACTCCATCCCGGAGACCAGATCGTGGTCGATGGTGAGGTCACCATGTCACGGGGCCTGCAAATCGACGAGTCGCTACTCACCGGAGAAAGTGACGCCGTCGAGAAAACTCTGGGTGACGAGGTCCTGTCAGGGAGTTTCGTGAGCGGAGGCTCAGGCACGTACCGCGCTGTTCGCCTCGGCGCAGAGTCCTATGCAGCAACGCTTGCCAGCGAGGCACGCACCTTCAAGCTCTCTCACTCAGAGCTTCGGGCCGGTATCAACCAGATTCTCAGGTGGCTGACATTCATCATCCCGCCAGCAACCCTGCTGCTGCTCCTGTCACTGCTCGATTCCCAGGAACGCTGGCAGGATGCCCTCGTCGGTACCGTTGCGGCTGGCGTGGCAATGGTCCCCGACGGCCTGGTTCTGCTCACCAGCCTGGCGATGATCGTCGGCGTCCTGGAACTCGCGAAACGCAACGCCCTCGCTAAGGAACTCATCTCCGTTGAGCTCCTCGCCCGCGTCAGTGTGCTGTGTCTGGACAAAACCGGCACCATCACCACAGGCAATATCGTGATGGCTTCAGTACAGGTCCTCAATGACGCATCATCTGAAGCACACGCCGCGCTGGGCGCACTCGCCCATACCGATCCGACTCCGAACGCGACCCTCGCCGCGATTGGTGCACAGATGCCTGCTCCCGATGACTGGACCGCCACAGCAGCCTTGCCTTTCACTTCAGCACGGAAATGGGCAGCAACTGAGTTTGGGGAGCGAGGCACCTGGTATCTGGGGGCGCCAGAAATGCTCCTGGCTGGTTCGGCAGACCCGTCGCTGAACAGCGTACGAACCCAGGCACAACAAGGACACCGCGTGCTGCTTCTCGCCAGGAGCGCCTCCCCCGTCAAAGGTGAACAACTCCCTGAGGATGTCGTCGCAGTTGCCCTGGTACTGCTCGATGACGAGATCCGCTCCGACGCACCAGAGATATTCGCCTTCTTGCGCGAGCAGGACATACAGCTCAAAGTCATCTCCGGTGACCACCCCGAGACTGTGTCTGCGGTCGCCCGTCGAGCGGGTATTCACGGAGCAGAGTCTGTGGTTGACGCACGTACCCTCAGCAGCGAACCGAGCGAACTCGAACAACAAATGGAAGGCTTCGTCGTATTCGGACGCGTCACACCCCATCAAAAGAGAGCGATGGTGGGTGCACTCCAAAATCAAGGAGAGATCGTGGCAATGACGGGGGACGGTGTCAACGATGTGCTCGCCCTCAAAGACGCAGACATGGGAATTGCCATGGGCTCAGGGTCAGACGCCACGCGTTCTGTCGCCCAACTTGTACTGCTGGACGATCGCTTCTCCACCCTGCCTACCGTCCTTGCTCAAGGACGCCAGATAATCAACAACATCGAACGGGTGGCGAACCTCTTCGTTGTAAAGGCTACGTACGCCGTTCTCATCACCGTGGCCGTCGGTCTCATGAGAATCGAATTCCCGTTCCTGCCGCGACACCTCACTCTCGTCGGTTCTATTTCGATCGGGGTTCCCGGCTTCTTTCTCGCCATGTATCCCAACTCAGAGCGCGCGAGAACCGGCTTCCTGAAGAGCGTCCTGCACTACTCGATTCCCGCTGGCACCACTATGACTGCCATGACCATGGCGGCCTATCTCATCCTGAGAAACGATGTGACAGTTCCACTCAACGAGGCACGAACCGGAGCCGTGATAGTCATTCTCACGCTCGGATTAGTTGTGCTGGCTCAACTCGCCGCCCCACTTACGACCTCGCGCACCGCCCTCGTCGCCGCGATGGCGCTCGGTCTTATTGGTGCGCTCAACATCCCCTGGATCGCAGACTTTTTCGAGTTGGTGACGCCGCCAACCAGTTCCTGGGGCATGCTCGCAGCCTTCTGCGTCGCGGGTGGTGTGGTACTCATCGCATTGCCCAGGCTCTTCCCTAAGTGGTACGCAAATACCAACGCAACCAAAATCAAGAAGGTGTCGATATGACCGAGGGACCAACTCCTCACGAATTCCTCAAGCAGAACTGCCTGTTGGTGATAGCTGCTAGCAGCTCTGCTCCTGCTGCGAAGGTGCCGACGTGCCCCGAGTGGACTACCACAAATCTGGTTGTCCACATCGAGGCCGTATACCGCTACGCACTGATCGCTCTACGGGAAAATCTGATGAGACGTCCCGAGCCACTCGCATCGGACGCAGACGCGGTCGCCGCGCTGGAGGCGACTCTTGGAGAGCTTCTAGGCGAACTGGACGCAATCTCAGGCGACTCTGCAGTGTGGAACCCGTGCGACAGTTCGGATCCTCACTGGTGGCTGAGACGCATGGGCCATGAGACGCTCATACATCGCGTTGATGCCGAACTGGCAGCAGGTCGCGAGATCACCCCCATCCACCCAGATTGTGCCGTGGACAGCATCGACGAGATGATTGACACCTTCTTCAAGACAAGAGAGAAGTGGCGTCCGGGTGATGGCGCGTCAGTACATATCCACTGCACCGATGTGCCCGGGGAATGGCTTCTCGTACAACAGGGTGACGACCTCATTGTCACGAAAGAGCATGCCAAGGGAGACCTCGCTGTACGCGGCCCCGCACAGGATCTCCTCCTCTTTTCCTACGGACGCGGCGGACCGGAAAATCTTGACACGTTCGGTGACGCAACGCTCCTGGATCTTTGGGCAAATACCTCGATCTGAGATTCAGGCCAACCACCCACTCCAGCAACGGGATTGACACCGAAGACTCAAGGTGATCGCAAAATCTGTCGATCGGTACCTATCCGCTCTTGGAGACAGGTTGACAGCAGGCAT
>CAYUOD010000145.1:0-6589 GCA_964446225.1 uncultured Acidimicrobiales bacterium
GCACAATGTCCGGCAACGTTAACTTCAGCTTCGACGACATAGCTGTTGTCTCCATCGAGGCGTGTGAAGCTCCGATTGTGGTGTCTTCGCAGGACATCGACGAGGAGCTTGCTCCGTTCTACAGCCGTGTTGGTGCCGGCTCTGGGTTGCTGATGTCGCTTGTCGGCATCGAAGAGCGCCGCCAGTGGCCTGCCGATGTCTCGTTTATGGATGCGGCGGCCATGGCAGGTGAGAAGGCAATCGCGGCCTCGGGCGTCGACCGTGCACGGATCGGACTGCTGCTTGATACGAGCGTTTGTCGTGAGCGTCTGGAGCCGTCGAGTGCGGTGACTGTTCACGATCTGCTCGATCTGTCCAGCACCTGCATGAACTTTGATATGTCGAACGCTTGCCTGGGGTTCATGAACGGCATGCATGTCGCGGGCGTGATGATCGAATCCGGCCAGATTGACTACGCGATTGTGGTCGATGGCGAAGGTACTCGTGAGATCCATGAGAACACCATCAACCGACTACTCGAAGAGACCTCGACCCTGCAGGACCTGTTCTCGAACTTCGCCTCGCTCACCCTCGGCTCCGGATCCGTTGCCATGGTGCTTGGTCGCCATTCTGAGAACCCAGGAAGCCACCGGCTCGTCCGAGGATTCTTCCGGGCAGACACGTCCCACCACGATCTCTGTGTTGGTTCACTCGACGGCATGCGTACTGACGCCTCGGCTCTGCTTGAGGCAGGTACAAGCCTCGCCAAGCGCGCGTGGGATGACGCCGAGAAGGACGACTGGCTCGACATGGACCGCTACATCATCCACCAGGTTTCGAAGGTACACACGGCGGCAATGGTGGACGTCCTGGGCCTCGATGAAGGCAAAGTTCCAACGGTGTTTACCCACTTTGGAAACATTGGCCCCGCTGCGGTTCCGTTTACTCTTGCTGGCGAGAACGACTCGTTGAACCCGGGTGACCGCGTGCTGTGCATGGGCATTGGTTCAGGTCTGAACGCTTCGGTTATTGAACTGCTCTGGTGACCGAGGGGTTCACTGAACCGGCTCGTAGGCCGCCTGACGGCCTTGCAGGGCTGGATCCCACCTGGTCGAAGCTCGTACATGTCCCGAAGACCGATGCCTTTGGTCGAACCTGGCATCTCTTGGACAACGGCGTCACCGCTGCCCGCGTCACCCTGTTATGTGTCCATGGCAACCCGGCGTGGTCGTACCTGTGGCGCGGTCTTGTGGCTCAGGCACCGGATGACGTTCGTGTTATCGCGGTAGATCAGCTGAACATGGGCTTCTCTGAGCGCACTGGGCAATTCAGGCGGCTCACGACCCGGATCGATGATCTCACCCAGCTCACTGACCAACTCGGCCTCGATGGCCCCGTAACCACTGTTGCCCATGACTGGGGCGGTCCGGTGTCTCTTGGTTGGGCGCAGCGCCACCAGGAGCAGCTTGCTGGCGTGGTGTTGTTAAATACTGCGGTCCATCAGCCTGCGGGCTCATCTGCTCCAACTCTCATCCGCCTCGTGCGGACCCGAGGTGTGTTGCAGATGGCCACCGTAGACACGGGGGCCTTTATCGCTGGCGCCGCAGAGCTGTCCCGTCCGCGGCTGAGCGCAGACGTGCGCCGTGGCCTGAGAGCTCCCTATGACTCAGCGGAGCGCCGTGAAGCGATTGCTCATTTTGTTGAGGACATCCCGCTGGACCCCGATCACCCGTCCGCCAAGGCATTGGACGCGGTAGCGGCCGGTCTCGAGCAGTTGGGCGACGTACCCGCATTGTTGTTGTGGGGACCGAGAGACAAGGTGTTCTCCGATCTTTACCTGCGTGACCTGGAAAAACGTTTGCCGCAGGCCGACGTCCATCGTTTTGCGGGGGCCAGCCACTTCGTCTCTGAGGACGCAGATACCACCGGAGCAATTCTGGATTGGCTGAAGCCATCAGTACACCAGAACCCGCTGCCGACCGAGACTCGGCAGTCGCTTTGGGGCGCCATTGCCGGTCACCCGGATCCAGCACAGCCAGCCGTCATTGAGATGGCTCCAAGCGAGCCTTCGATCAGCTTTGAGTTTCTCGCTAAACGTGTCGAAGCGACTGCGGCCGGGCTCGTGGCCTCAGGTGTCGCGCCTGGCGATCGGGTGGCGTTGATGATCCCGCCGAACATCGATCTCACGGTCGCGCTCTACTCGTTGTGGCGCATGGGCGCTGTGCCGGTCCTGATCGACGCTGGACTGGGCCCTAAGGGCATGAGCCGTGCGCTGGCAAGTGCAGCTCCGGACCACTTCGTTGGCATTACGAAGGCCCTTGTGGCGGCCAAGAGCCTGCGCTGGCCAGGTCAACGCTTCTCGGTGGCGCCGCTCACGAGCAGGCAGAACTTCCTCCTTGGTGTCGCGGGTGATCTGGAGTCTTTGGCACTCACGGACGCGTCCCCACCGTCACCGCCCGCCGCTGACGCACTCGCTGCCATCGCATTTACGTCTGGCGCCACTGGGCCGTCCAAAGGGGTGCTGTATCGCCATCGCCAAGTACAGGCTCAGCGGGATGCGCTCATGGCGCGTTACGGGATTACATCCGAAGACCGCCTGGTTGCTGCATTCGCATTGTTTGCTCTGTACGGTCCGACGATGGGCATCACTTCAGTCGTGCCAGATATGGACGTGACAGCGCCAGGCACGCTCACCGCGAGCGCACTGGGCGACGCCGTCGTTGCAGTCGATGCGACCCTCGTGTTTGCTTCCCCTGCTGCGCTCGTGAACGTGGTCAAGACCGCCGGTTCGCTCACCGAAGCCCACCGTGAGGCGTTCAAGAACGTGCGTCTGTTGCTCTCAGCTGGGGCTCCTGTGCGCCCTGCGCTGCTCCGGGCTGCGAATGACCTGTTCCCGAACGCTGAGGCCCACACGCCATATGGGATGACCGAGGTGCTTCCCGTTGCGGATATTGGGATAGGCGAAATTGAATCCGCCGGAGCCGGGGACGGAGTCTGTGTGGGGCTCCCACTTGGCGATGTGGAGGTGCGGATCAGCGCGCTCAATGACTTCGGCGAGGCAGTTGGTGAGCTGAGCGAAGAAAGCGGTCTCGTTGGTGAGATCGTTGTGAGGGCAGCCCATGTGCGTGAGGGCTATCACCGGCTCTGGCACACCCAGTACAAAGCGTCGCAGCCACCTGGCTGGCACCGCACCGGCGATGTCGGCAGCCTCGACTCCGCAGGTCGGCTGTGGGTCGGCGGGCGCATCGGTCATGTGATTTCGGCCCCGAGTGGCCCCGTCATGCCCGTCGGCATCGAGCAGGCTATCGAGGATCTCGATGACGTCGAACTTGCCGCGGTCGTCGGCGTCGGTCCGACCGGAACCCAGCAGATAGTTGCGGTGGTTGAACAGGGCGAGTCATCGCGCCGCCCGCGCCTGGGCGACCTGGACCTGCACGATCGTGTGCGTGCGCAGGCGGGCCACGATGTTGTGGCGGTCCTCGTGGTGCCGAGGTTGCCGGTGGATCGCAGACACAACTCCAAGATTGATCGCACACGCGTGGCCAACTGGGCAACAGGAGTACTCGCCGGCGGCCGAATAGGTCGACTGTGAAAGTGTTTCTGACAGGTGCTACGAGTTTGTTGGGGCGGAAGACCGCCGAACAGCTGGCTGCTCGCGGAGACGAAGTCACTGTGTTCCAGCGTGCTGCGAGTGGTCTGAGCGTCAACGAGATACGCGGAGACATCACCTCCACCGACCAGGTGCGCGAGGCAATGCGAGGACAAGAGGCGGTTGTGCATCTCGCGGCCAAGGTGTCCGTGACTGGCGACTGGTATGAGTTTGAGCGGGTCAATCTTGGTGGCACAGCCAATGTGATCCGGGCGGCTGAACACGAGGGCGTCGCGCGGATCGTGTACGTCTCTTCACCATCGGTCGCCCATGGCGGATCCGCACTTGTGGGGGCAGCCGCGGGTGTTGCTGATCCGGATGCGACCAGGGGTTCCTACGCGACGAGCAAGGCCCAAGCTGAAGTGCTGGCGCTGGCGGCGTCTGGTGGCACGATGCCGATCGTCGCGATCCGGCCGCATCTTGTGTGGGGCCCTGGTGACACGCAGCTCGTGGGACGCATCATTGACCGAGCGCGAGCCGGTCGCCTGGCATTCGTGGGTACTGGCGCAGCCCTCATTGACTCCACCTACGTCGACAACGCTGCGGACGCACTTGTTGCAGCATTGGACCGGGTCCCAGATCTCGCCGGGAAAGCATTTGTGGTCTCCAACGCAGAGCCGCGCACCGTGCACGAACTCGTGAGCCGCATTGTCGTGGCCGCGGGCCTCACACCGCCGAGGAGACACGTGCCGACAAGCGTGGCTTTCACCGGCGGGATGGTAGCTGAGCGGGTCTGGGATCGCTCCCAGCGCGACGACGACCCGCCGATGACCAGTTTCCTGGCAGAGCAACTCTCGACGGCTCACTGGTTCGATCAGCGCGGCACACAGGATGCACTGCATTGGCAGCCCAAGGTGACACTGTCTGAGGGCTTTGATCATCTAGCTGATTACTTTCGACGAAGCGCGCTGGGCTAAACGCGGGATCGGGTAGGTCTACTGCGGGCCAGCAGCACCGCTAGTGTCCACCTATGGCAACGGGGCCCTCGCACGCACAATCGCTTGACGAAGTCATTGGTGCGCTAGGCGTAGATCCGGCGGTCGGCCTCGCTGAGCAGGACGCTCGAGCACGACTCGTTGCTAATGGTCCAAACCGACTGCTTGAACTTAAGAAGAAGCCCCGCATAGCGATTCTGGGCGAACAGTTCAATAACTCTTTGGTCTGGGTGCTGATTGTCGCGGCCGGGATCAGTGGTCTGGTTCTGCAGGAGTGGGTCGACACGGGCGTCATCATGGCGATCGTCATTCTGAATGCGCTCCTCGGCTACACCCAGGAGAGCAGGGCCGAGAATGCGCTCGCGGCACTCGAGGCGATGACGGCACCGGAGGCGCACGTTCGACGCGAGGGAACCGAGTTGATGGTTGATGCCAGCAGCGTCGTCTCCGGAGACATCGTCATTCTTGAGGCGGGTGACAAGGTGCCGGCCGACCTCCGCCTACTGGAGTCCGTGCATCTGCAGGTCGACGAGTCGGCGCTCACGGGTGAGTCACTGCCGGTTGTGAAACACACCGAGTCGGTGGGCGCAGATGTCAGCACTGCTGACCGCAAGAACATGGCCTACTCGGGCACGACGGTTGTCGCGGGTCGAGGTCTGGGGGTGGTCACCGCGACGGGCCAGGCAACAGAGTTCGGTAAGGTCGCTGACCTGCTCGACACTGAGGAGCCTCCAACCCCGCTGGCGAAGGAGCTGGATCGAGTCGGCAGGCTCATAGCCATTGCCGCGCTGGTGATCGCAGTGGGCATTTTTGGGCTTGGCCTCGCCCGCAGCATCGCTCCTGAAACCATGTTTCTTATTGCAGTGGCCCTGGCGGTGGCTGCGATTCCCGAAGGACTTACAGCAATCGTCACGATCACCTTGTCGCGCGGTGTCTCAACCATGGCCGAGCACAGCGCGATAGTGCGCCGCCTGCCAGCAGTTGAGGCGTTGGGCGCGACCACGGTTATCTGCACAGACAAGACCGGCACGCTGACGCGAAATGAGATTCGTGTGCAGGAACTCGAGTTCTCCGAGCTTCGTATCTCGGAGGTAAGTGGTGCCCACGACGCACGTATTGCTCAATATGCACTTCTGGTGTCGCTGTGCACCGATGCCAGTGCGGTCTCAGACGATGGTTCCTTTATCGGCGACCCGACGGAGGTGGCCTTGCTTCGTTCGGTCGACCCTGTGCTTGTGTCTGTGGAAGAGGTGCGCGCGGCCCACCCGCGGCTGAACGAAGAAGCGTTTGACTCATCCCGTAAGCGCATGTCCACACTTCATGCCACAGAGTCCGGATTCCTCCTCGCGGTTAAGGGCGCACCTGAGGTTCTGCTGGAGCGCTGTGCGTTCGTTGAGGATGTCGACATTGTGCAGCCACTGGAGCCCGACCGACGCTACGTTATTGGTGACACGGTCGCGCGGTTCGCCAGCCAAGGTCTACGCACGATGGCCGTCGCGTACCGCACGCTGGATGTCGCGCCCGAAGAACTTGCGGCCAGCGAGCATGATCTGACGCTTGTAGCGATTGTCGGTATGAGCGATCAAACGCGTGAGGAAGCATTCGACGCGGTGCAGGTAGCGCACGAGGCCGGTGTCGGCGTGGTAATGATTACCGGCGATCATCGTGATACGGCCGAGGCTGTAGCCCGGAAGTTGGAGATCATCTCGGGTGACCAGCGGGTCATGAGTGGGAAGGAACTCCGTAGTCGCAGCCAGGAGGATCTCGCGTCCGAGATTGACCGCTACACGGTGTTCGCCCGGGTTGACCCTGCGGACAAGGTCGCCATTGTGAAGGCCTGGCAGTCCCGGGGTGCGATAGTCGCGATGACAGGTGATGGAGTGAACGATGCCCCGGCTTTGCGGTCTGCTGACATCGGAATCTCGATGGGTAGCGGCACAGCGGTTGCAAGAGAAGCGTCGGCGATGGTGCTGGCCGACGACAACTTCGCCACGATTGTGCGAGCGGTCGAGTACGGCCGGTCGAT
>CAYUOD010000146.1:0-6554 GCA_964446225.1 uncultured Acidimicrobiales bacterium
ACGAGGCCGCAGTAGCTGGCGGGCACACGAATCGAGCCAGCGGTGTCAGACCCGAGCGCGAAGTCGCAAAGTCCCAGTGCCACTGCGCTCGCAGACCCGGACGAACTTCCCCCGGGGACATGGCCTGGTGCGGCCGGATTCGCCGGGGTTCCGTAGTGGGGATTCTCGCCCGTCAGCGCATAGGCGAACTCGTCCATGTGGGTCTTGCCAATGACCGTGGCACCCGCGTCCACCAGCCGCTGGACGACTGGCGCGTTCGCTGCTGCCGGGGCCTGATCGGCAAGCCACAGCGGGACACCGGCCCCACTCTGGGTTCCAGCGACGTCGATATTGTCTTTCACTGCGAAGCGAAGGCCAGCAAGCGGCCCTGACTCAGATCCTGCTACGAGGATGCCAGGACCGACCCGGAAAGCGTCGCTCGTAGGATAATCGTCCATGGCTCAATACGCATCAAGCGGCGGGCAACTGCACATCAGATTGCGATCGCCGAACACATTGTCGACACGACCGACCGGTGGGAAGTACTTGTCCGGACCAGATCCCTCGATCGGGAACAGCGCCGTGGCACGGGAATAAGGGTGAGCCCAGTCCTCGGCAGCCAACTCGATGACGGTGTGTGGTGCGTTGTGTAGCGGGTTGTCGTCGGTGGACCATTCGCCACTCTCAACCTTGGCAATCTCGGCGCGAATAGCGAGCATTGCGTCGCAGAAGCGATCAAGCTCACCCTTCGGCTCGCTTTCTGTTGGCTCAATCATCAACGTGCCAGCCACCGGAAATGACATGGTTGGCGCGTGGAAGCCGTAGTCAATGAGTCGCTTGGCAATGTCGTCAACCGATGCGAACTCCTTGAGCGGACGCACGTCGATAATGCATTCGTGGGCAACTCGTTCGTTGCGTCCGGTGTAGAGCACGTCGTAGACGCCGCTCAGCCGCTTTGCCACGTAGTTGGCGGCCAGAATTGCGTTCTGCGTTGAGCGCTTGAGGCCGGTTCCGCCGAGCAGGCGCACGTACGACCAGGAGATCGGCAGTACGCCGGCAGAGCCCCATGGAGCGGCTGAAATTGCGGGTCCGCGGTGCTCAGTGGACTTCGGATTGTGGCCGTGGTTGGGCAAGAACGGCGCAAGGTGCGCACGTGCAGCCACTGGCCCGATTCCCGGGCCTCCGCCGCCATGGGGGATGGCGAAGGTCTTGTGGAGGTTCAGGTGAGATACGTCTGCTCCGAACTTGCCGGGCTGCGCCAACCCGACGAGCGCGTTGAGGTTGGCTCCGTCGAGATATACCTGGCCACCGCCAGCGTGCACCATGTCGCAGATGTCCACCACGGTCTCTTCGTAGACACCGTGGGTGGACGGGTAGGTGATCATGAGAGCGGCCAGTTCATCGCCGGCTGACTCGATTTTGGCCTTGAGGTCTGCGACGTCGATGTTGCCGTTGTCATCACAGGCCACAACGGACACTGTCATGCCGGCGAGTACGGCGCTTGCAGCGTTGGTGCCGTGCGCTGACGATGGGATCACACAAATCTTGCGTTGGTGGTCGTCCCGACTTTCGTGGTACCCGCGGATCGCCAGGAGGCCGGCGAACTCGCCTTGTGAACCGGCATTGGGTTGCAATGACACGGCGTCGTAGCCGGTGATCTCGATGAGCCAGTCCTCAAGTGAAGTGATGAGTTCGATGAATCCTGCGGCCTGTTCGATCGGCACAAACGGGTGAATGTTCGCGAAGCCCGGGAGCGAGATGGGTTCCATCTCAGCGGCGGCGTTGAGCTTCATCGTGCATGAGCCGAGTGGGATCATCGCACGGTCAAGTGCCAGGTCACGATCTGAGAGGCGCCTGAGGTAGCGCATCATCTCGGTTTCGGAGTGATGCTGATCGAAGATCGGGTGTTCAAGGGGTGGGTTGGTACGCAGCAGATCGGCAGGGATCATCTCCTCGAGATCACCCGTTGGTACGGAAACTCCGAAGGCGCTGAGAACGCTCTGGACATGGGCTGATGTGGTTGCCTCGTCACAGGAAACCCCGACGGCGTCACTATTTAGGAGTCTCAGGTTGATGCCGCTCTCGGCGGCCGTGGCAACGATCTCGTGGGCCCGACCGGGCACGCTGGCGGTCACCGTATCGAAGGTTGTGTTGTGCAGTAGGGGAACTCCGCCGGCCTGCAGGCCTGTGGCGATCGTGGCGGAGTGAGTGTGCACACGGTTCGCAATAATCTTCAGCCCCTCAGGTCCGTGCCATGCCGCGTAGAGCCCGGCAACGACAGCGAGCAAGACCTGTGCGGTACAGATGTTGGAGGTGGCCTTCTCACGGCGGATGTGCTGCTCTCGGGTCTGCAGTGCGAGGCGCAACGCCTGATTGCCTTTTGAGTCCACAGATACGCCGACGAGTCGGCCTGGAAGTGCACGTGCGAGAGAGGTACTGGCTGCCATGAATCCGGCGTGGGGGCCGCCGAACATCATCGGCACGCCAAAGCGCTGAGAGGATCCAACGACCACGTCGGCACCCCAGGAGCCGGGAGACTCGAGTACGACGAGGGCAAGCAGGTCTGAGGCAACGACAACCTTGGCTCCAACGTCATGGAGTCGAGCAGTGACGGCGCGTGGGTCGCTCACCGCGCCAGTCGAGGTCGGATAGGAGATGAGCGCAGCGAAGACGTCGTCCAGGGGAGCCTCATTGGGATCAACTACGAGCACCGAGATGCCGATTGCCTCGGCCCGCGTTTCGACCACGGCAATGGTCTGCGGGTGTGTGTCCGGATGGATGAGGAACGTGTCGCCCGTCCGGCTCTTGCGATGGCACAGCGCCATGCCTTCGGCCGCTGCAGTGCCTTCGTCCAGCAGCGAGGCGTTTGCCATTTCCATTCCAGTGAGCTCAGCCACCATGGTCTGGAAGTTGAGCAACGCCTCAAGGCGGCCCTGTGAGATCTCTGGCTGGTAGGGCGTGTAGGCGGTGTACCAGGCCGGATTCTCGAGTACGTTGCGGCGCAACACCGGTGGCGTGATGGTGTCGTAGTAGCCGCGCCCGATCATTGACACGAGCACCTGGTTCTTGTCGGCCAGCGCGCGCATCTCGGCCTGGCTCTGTGCTTCTGTGACGCCGATATCCATGGCAAGTTCGTCACTCTGGCGGATGACGCCGGGAACAGCGTCGTCGACGAGCGCGTCAAGCGAGTCGAGGCCCAGCTCAGCGAGCATGGCCTGGGTATCGGCCTCGTTGGGTCCGATGTGACGAGGGACGAATTCGCCAAGCGAAGAATTGTGTGTAGTCATGGGGCTCCTCACGCGCAAAATGCGCTTCGTTGCCCCCTCTGTCTGGGAACCTGAGAGCGTCGGCGGACGCCTCTATCCGCCTTGCACCTTCGGTGAGAGGAACTTGCGCTCCTCTGCTCTCCAGAGTTGCCTGATCTCTGCGGTCCGGTTGCCTGAGAGATTCCGGGGCGGTTGCTCCTTCGGCGTCCGACTTCTCGGACTCTCCCGCAGAGGGTGATCAGCAGGATCGATTGTAGCGAATATCGCCAGCGGAAATGCTCCAGAAGCCACAATGGATGTATGACTTCACCAATCGTGGCGTTGACGATCGCGGGCCTTGACCCCACCGGCGGAGCTGGCCTCGCTGCTGACCTGAGAACTTTCGACGCCTTTGGGGTACATGGTGCCGCCGTGGCTACGACGCTGACGGCCCAGAACACCAGTACTTTCGTGTCCTCGTTCCCGACAGATACTGAGCTGTTGGCGAGCCAACTCGACCTCGTCTGCGCTGATCTGGACGTTGCCGCAGTCAAGATCGGTATGGTGCCGACTGCTGAGATTTTGGACTTGTTGAGTTCGTTCGCGACCAGATTTCAGCGCTTGGTGCTGGACCCAGTGGCCGTTGACCGTCACGGCTATGCACTCTCTGGATCGGCTGAGCGTGATGCGATACTTTCCGGTCTACTGCCTCAGTGCGAGATAGTGACGCCCAACCGCGCTGAACTTGCGTGGCTTGTCGACGAGGAGTTGGCATCCGAGAACGATGTGTCAGCCATTGAACGTCAGGCTGTTGCACTGCGTGCGCTCGGCGCGCCGTGGGTTGCGGTTACCGGCGGCCGAATCGGGACCACCGAGGCGATTGACGTTCTTGTGGGGCCGGATGTGATGACCTCCTGGGTCGAGCCGCGGCTAGTTTCTCGTAATGACCGGGGGAGTGGCTGCACGTTCTCGGCCGCGATTACGGCCGGGTTCGCCGGTGGTTCGTCCGTTGAGCACGCCGTGGGGCAGGCACATAGTTTTGTGCAGAGGGCTCTTCGGGGTGCGTTGGACTGGCAGATAGGTGCAGGCACTGGACCCCTTGCTCAGCGTCTAGCGGGGCGCGGTTCTGAGCCGGGTCGCGCGTGAGAGGATGTCTCAAGTCACTGGGCGGATCGTCGACATAACTGTCGAATGGGACGAAGAGGGGAACTGTTGCGCGGATTAGTGCGTGTCGTGATTGTTGTAGTTGTGGCGGCGCTTGCTTTCGCGACCCCGGTGGGGGCCGAGCCCAATCCTGAGCCCGACCCGACGCAGACCTCTGAGCCGGCATTCGATGCCAATATCGTCAACGGCGACAGTTCTGCAGGATTCAACCCGGGGGTCGTCTTCTACGTGATTTATCACAAGGACAGCACGCCGCCGAGCGTGTGCGGAGGCACCGCGATTTCGTCTTCCTGGATTCTCACGGCTGCACACTGCGTGTACGGCTCGAACGTTGATCGTGTCGAAGTCATTGAGGCTGACACCGTCTGGAGCTACCAGTCGCCGCGTATTCTTGTGACCCAGATCTCGGTTCATCCTGGCTACAACCCGGGTACGGGCGCCGAACCTCTCCGTAAGAACGACCTTGCCCTCTTGCGGCTTCAGTTACCCACTGCGACTCCTGTTGCGCAGTTCGCTGAGGCACTCGGGAAACATGAACTGACCGGCCAACTTGAGGCCTACGGATGGGGTCAGACTGAGTCCGGCAGCATCACAAACACTCTACGAAAGACGACTCTGTCGAGATCAACTACCTGTGCCTCGACTGACGTGTCAGCAAATGACACTGACTGCTGGCGGAGCTCGAGCGGCGGTTCGGGCCAGTATTGCCACGGCGACAGCGGCACCGGCGGCTTTCAGTCCGGACTCGCCGTCAGCGTCGTGAGCTATGGCTCGTCGGCCTGTGACTCGTACTCGGTGACCACGCGGATCGCGCCGTACGCACCGTGGATCACTGCGACAAGCGGTGTGGCTGCGAAATCAACGCGCGTGCTGCCAAGCGCCCAGTCCTGGTGGGGCGATGACGACGCCTATCAGATGGTCGGTTCGAGTGCGACTGCCTACGTGTTCTCTGCAGGTGGCATGGATCAGGGCGTGGCCGCGAGTCTCGGCCCGGAGGTCAGCGCTATCACGGACGTCGAGAGCTACCGGTCAAGCGGCTACCGAGCTGTCCTGGACGAAGCAGGCCGTGTCTACACAAATGAGGCCAACATTCATTTCGGTGAGCTCGTCGGGCAGTTGCAGAGCGGCGAACGCGCCACGGGCATCGCCTATACGAATGACGGTGGCGGCTACTGGATATTTACCAGCCTCGGCCGGGCGTTCACGTTTGGCAACGCGGTTGACTACGGAGACCTCGAAGGCATTGCGCTGAACGGACCGGTAGTGGATGCAGTGCCAACTGCGACCGGTAACGGCTACTACATGGTGGGCTCAGATGGCGGCGTCTTCTCATTCGGCGACGCGGCGTTCTACGGCTCGATGGGCGGCCTGGGCTTGAACTCAGCGGTAAACGGGCTGGTCCCTGATCCCGACGGCGTCGGCTACTGGCTTGTCGCCGGAGACGGCGGAGTGTTCGCGTTTGAGGCACCCTTCAAGGATTCAGTGCCTGCGGTGCTCAACGGTACGGGTCTGCAACGGCCGATCGTGGGGATGGTGGCCTATGGCGATGCCTATCTGATGGTGGCCAGCGACGGCGGAATCTTTAACTTCTCCAACAAGGCGTTCTACGGGTCGCTCGGGAACAATCCTCCCGCGAGTCCGATTGTGTCGGTGTCAGTCAGCTCCGTACCTGGCTAGTCACAGCAGGCGTCTACGCTTGACGGCTTGGACACCTGTCTACGCCCCCGTAGCTCAGGGGATAGAGCGTCGGTTTCCTAAACCGTGCGTCGCAGGTTCGAATCCTGCCGGGGGCGCTTTGTCGAGTTGGAGACATTTTTCCGCCCATTAATGCTTTGAGGCCCATACAATAAGGGCCTAATGATCGGTCGTACTGAGAAAGTATGCCGATCCACACGGCAAATGGGGGATCTATGGTCCGCAGCAAGGGACGAATCGGTAGTCGCGATCGTGGGGAAAAGCCCGCCGAGCGGTCAACCAAGACTGAGCAGACCAAGGTTGAGCAGACCAAGGCTGATGCCAAAGTCGAGTCGAAAGCGGTCGCAGCGGAAGCCCCCTTGCTGGTCGATCCTGCCGTAGTGGACGAGGTAGATCTGCGCGACCAGGCGGAGGTTCCGACCAAGGGCGATCTGCTGGATGATCCAGCCCTGCTCGACGGCGTATCGTCCG
>CAYUOD010000147.1:0-6518 GCA_964446225.1 uncultured Acidimicrobiales bacterium
TGGCCAATCACCTCAATGATCTTGCGAAGGCGCATCCAGACCTTGTGGTGGCCCTACTCGACGGATGGACGATTGAGTCCGAACCGGTGAACCCAGCCATGGTGAGACATGCCTTACGAACCCTCGTGAAACAGGGCCACCAGGGCGCCCTCGGACTGCTCGGATTTACGACCAATCCTGAGGTCGAGGTGCGTGGATTTGCGTGTGCGCCTGAGGTCCTTGGACTGGGCTCGGAGATCGAGATCAGCGTTGAGGTGACATCCACGGCTAGGAAACCACAGCGCCTCGTCGTTGACTTCGTGACTCATCATGTGAACGCCTCGGGCAAAACTTCGCCGAAGGTGTTCAAGTGGACGACGTTGGAGCTTGCTCCGGGGGAGTCCGCCCGTCTGGTGAAGCGACGGCGCATCGCTACTGCGAGTACTCGTCGCTATAACGCCGGCTTCCACCGCATCGACTTGCAGATAGCGGGCCACACGTTCGCCGCGACCGGCTTCGACCTCACTGAGTCATCGACCTAGTCGAATCCCGACCAGGCCGCGTGACCGACTGATCCATCAACCGGGGGACTCGCGCTCCAGATCTTGTCTTCCGCGGGAGACACGCCGCCCGCGGCGGCGACACAGACTCCGATGCGGTCGATGTCGGCCTCTTCGGCTTGGCGCACCATCATGTCGGGGGCTAACTCGCAAAGCGCTTTGAAGGGCAACGATTTGTCACAGGTTCGACGCTTCGGGTGCATGTTGTTAGAAGACGCGCGGTTTGAATGCGTCTGAGGTCCGCGCTGGTATCCTTACAAGTGTTCAACAGTAAGGAACACATGGATATCGCGGCGAAGATCACATCGAAAGGGCAGGTCACTATTCCCAAGGAAGTGAGAGATGCCCTCGGTCTTGCGTCAGGCGACCAGATCATCTTCCGGGTCGAAGAACATAGGGCACTCGTGGCCCGGACGCTGGAGTTGCTCGAGCTTGCCGGCAGCGTGGACGTTCCGGTAGCTAAGCGAGGCGCTTCATGGGACGAGGTGCGTCGCGAGACGAGACGATTACGGGCAACAGCGCGTCGATGACCGCCTACTTGGACACAAACGTGCTCGTTCGGCACCTGACCGGCGATCCTAAAGACATGGCGCAGCGCGCAACGTCGTACCTGAGGGAATCCGATGCCCTCGTGCTTTGCGACCTGGTCGTAGCCGAGATTGTCTACGTGCTTGAGTCGTACTACGAGGTCCCGCGGGTCAGAGTCGCAGAACTGGTGCGGTCGATTCTCGCCTACGAGCCGATACAGACGGTTGAATCGCCATTGCTGTTGCGGGCCCTTGAGGTCTACGAGGTTCATCGCATCGACTTTGGCGAGTCGTATCTCGTCGCGTGTGCTGAGGCCAGTGGTGTGACCGACATCGCATCTTTTGACCGGTCACTGGATGGGGTCACGACGATTCATCGCGCAGAGCCGTAACGCCAGTTCAGAAAATGGAGATAGTTCCGCAGCCGCACAGCGTTAGCTTCGGGTAGTGGACGACATCCGGTACTCAAAGCTACGCCGACACCTGTTCGCGCTCGCATTCGTTAACTACCTTGGTCCGCTCTACGCGATCTATACGTTGCT
This sequence comes from uncultured Acidimicrobiales bacterium, assembly GCA_964446225.1. GTDB lineage: Bacteria > Actinomycetota > Acidimicrobiia > Acidimicrobiales > Poriferisodalaceae > CAYUOD01. The sequence goes on from CAYUOD010000147.1 coordinate 1,609, forward strand.
CCTCAACGACAACGGCATTTCGGCGGCGCAGATCTCGACGGTGTTCCTGACCTGGGCCCTCGTCGCCATTGCGCTCGAGATTCCCAGCGGAGCGCTCGCGGACCGCATGGATCGCCGCCATCTGCTCGCTGCTGGTTACCTCGCCCGTGCTCTGGGCATCACCATCTGGTTGATCTGGCCGAGTTACGTGGGGGTTCTGGTTGGAACTGCGTTGTGGGCCCTTCACAGCGCGTCGGCCAGCGGTACCTGGGAGGCCCTCATCCACGATGAGTTGGTGGCCGCCGGCCGGGAGTCTCGCTACGCGCCGATCATGGCGAGAATGGGACAGTTCGTGAACGTGGGTGTGGCCGTCGGTGCGATCGTGGCGATTCCGCTTCTGCAGGTCGGTGTGAGCCTTGAGGCTCTCGGCTGGTTCACCGTTGTCATACACGCGGCGTCAATTGCGATTGTGTTGACTCTGCCAAACGTGCGGTGGGTTGTTGCTGACGAGCAGGGAAACGCCCCATGGTCCTACGGAGCCTGGTGGGCGACACTGCGAGAAGGGGTCGCCCAGGCGCATCGGTTGCCCCTGCTGAGGAAGCTCGTAGCTATAGGCAGTCTGCTCGAAGGCCTGTTCTTTATCGACGAATACCTGCCGCTGATCGCCCGGGATCGGGGGGCATCTGACGTCGTTGCGCCAGCCATTGTTCTTATCGCGTGGATCGGCCTGGTGGCCGGCGGTGAGCTGGCCGCCCGCCGTCCCAACCTCAGTGGACATGCAATCGGAGTGATGCTGCTGTTGGGCACGCTCGCGATGATGTTGGCTCTGCTTGGCGACGGGGTCTGGACCCTCACGCTGATGGCTGTCGGCTTTGTCGCGCTGGAGACGGCGTGGGTCCTGAGCGATGCACGCATGCAGGAACGCACTCCTGCCGCAACCCGGGCCACAGTGACAAGCGTGCGGGGGTTTGCGTCCGGGCTTGTTGGCGCCGCAGCGTTCGCCCTGGTTGCGATCATGGCCGACGGCGACGATCCCACGCCCGGACTGCTTGTTGTGGTGTCCGTTGTGGCGCTGACCGCGGTGCTGATCTACCGCTGGTTGCCTGCAGCCGATTCGGCTGGAGATCCGTCCCTTGAGACCCCGGCAGAGCGTCGCGGTGCGCTGGACACTGAGAACTAAGCGGCTTCAGCTTGCGGTGCAGGCCGGCGGACGTGGCTCCAGACCCAGGCCAGGAGCAGGAACTGCAGAGGTAGTCGAATCCAGTGGCGAGCGTCCGGCACCTCGCCGACGTAGCGCTGGTATTCGCCGTTAGCGTCAGTACGCAGGTCGACACCGTTGATGGCAGCGTCGATGTTCGCCGGGTAGACCACCAGAAGCAGACCGAGGAGCCCGAGCGCGGCGTAGCGGCGACTGCGCCGCGGCACCATAGCCAGTCCTAGCCCGATCTCTGCGACACCCGATGCAGCAACTGCGAGTTCGGGATTCGGCAGCCAGTCGGGGATGAGCGCCTCATAGAAGTCTGGGCGTACGAAATGCCCGATTCCGGCGCCGGTAAACAGCGCGGCCAACACCCAGGCGGATCGATCCTTCATGGCAGTATTCAATCAGGAATGTGCTGGGCCAGGTAGTCGTCTGGTGGGATCCAGGTGTCATCGATGTGTTCGTTGCCCCAGTCGGCGAGGGCGATGAGCACTGGCCGAAGGTCTCGTCCCTTTTGAGTGGGGAGGTATTCGAAACGCCGCGAGTCCAGAGCGCGGACTCTTACAGCGAGTCCGTTGGATTCGAGTCGACGCAACCGGTCCGTGAGAATGTTCGTCGGGATGCTTTCGGCTGATCGTTCGAACTCGCTGAAGCGCGTCTTGCCGTCAAGCAGATCTCGCAGCACGAGCAGTGTCCATTTGTCACCAAGAAGGTCGAGCCCGCAGGCGATTGGACACTCGGATCTGGGGTGGCTGTTGCTCTCGCTCATTACTTGCAATCTACAAGCAAACTGCCTATACTTGCAAGTCGCAAGCAATCTAAGACATTCGATTTGAGAAGTGTGGGGTCCCCGTGAAGTTCAAGATAATGATGGCGTTGATTCTGATGGCCGCGGGTCGTGCCATGACGCTGGCGTTCATTGCGCGCGCGGGAGACGGGGGAGTCGGTGACCCACCGGACGCTTGGCTCATGCCGCTCGTTGGGGATGCCGCCATCGGACTCGGCGCGATCATCGTGGCAGTCCTCATCTGGCAGCGACCAACACCCACTACCTGGGTTATTGCTGTTGTGTGGAGTGCCCTTGGAGCATTCGATGCGCTCGCCGCATTCATCGTTCAGACGAGTTCGCCCTGGCCCGAGTTCTTCATGATCGAGATATTCGGACCGTCGATGTTCTTTGCCGCGGCGGCCCTCCACCTGGCAATCATCTATCTGCTGAGCCAACCAGAAGTTCTTGCGCACTTCGAGCTGCGACGTGATGGCAGCAGAGTTACCACTCGTCCAGCCTGATTGCTGACGCTCGCTGCCGAGGCTCTAGCGTCGCGGCGTCCAGCGGAAATACTTGAGGGTGACGGCCAACCCGAAGGCCGCCCAGGCAATCAGTACGAGCCAATGTTCCCAGGGCCAGGGTGTGCCCTCGACAAACGGGTTGTAGCTCTCTTGCAGCGCTTTGGAGAGATGAACAACGGGAAACAGGCTTGCGAATGTCTGCAGCCAGTCAGGAATCAGCTCGCCAGAGACGAACACATCGCTGATGAAATACAGGGGCAGCAGCGTTGCGTTTGTAAATGCCGGAGCAGCATCTTCAGACGGGATGATCGTCGTGAGCGCCAGGCCTAGCGTTGCGAAGCACGCCGCTCCGAACAGGACGGATATGAGCAGAGACGGGATGCTCGCCAGATTGAGAGTAACGCCGTAGAGCAGGCTGCCCAGTCCGGTGACGATCAGCATCATGAGCATCGAAATGACGAATCCTGCGATGGCCTGCGCTGCCATGAACATCCACGGCGGAAGCGGAGTGCCCCTGACTCGTTTCAGCACGCCCTGCTCGCGGCGGGTGGTCATGATGATTGCAAGGTTCACCGTGTTGGCCGAAATGATCGCCAGGGCCAGGATGCCCGGAACGTACAGCGTGGCGACCTTGGCTCCGTTCTCTAGTGTCTCATTGCCAAATATGGACGTAAAGATGACCAGGAAGATCAGCGGCATAATGACGGTGAAGAACGTAGAAGCGGGATTCCGTCGAAAGATCAGCAGGTCGAACTTCACCTGATGGGTGAGCGTCTGTGTCGAGTTCATGAGCTGCTCCGGTCGCGAGTCAGCTCAAGGTAGACGTCCTCGAGAGTCGCTCGAGCAACATTGAGTTCTGGAAGTGCAATGCTCGAATCTGTTGCCCAGGACGTGAGTGCGTGCAACGCGGGAAGCACGTCCGTCGATTCGATGGTGGCCCGGCCAGATCCGTCAATGTGCCAGCCCAGTCTCTCAGGCGGCATTTCGTCGTCGCTTTCGGGATGCCACGTGATGCGGGTCGGTGCCTGCACCTGGTCAGCGAGTTCGTCTGTCGTGCCCTTTGCGACAATAAGCCCGTCCACGATGACGACTATGCGGTCAGCGAGCTTCTCGGCCTCGTCCATGTAGTGCGTTGTCAAGAGCACGGTGCTGCCGAGCTGCCGGAGCGCGTCGATCATTTCCCATGACTCCCGACGAGCTGACGGATCGAATCCAGTCGTGGGTTCATCCAGGAACACCAGCACGGGATTTCCCACGAGAGCCATCGCGAGATCCAGACGCCGCTTCTGTCCTCCCGAAAGTTTGCTGGTGCGCTGACCGGCACTGTCGGTCAGACCGACGAGCGCAAGGAGTTCGGCCGGATCGCGAGGCTTGCTGTAGTACCCAGACTGCATCGCAAGGGACTCAAGCGCGGTGAGCTCAGGCACAGGCTTCGACTCCTGGAGCACTATTCCGATGCGATCCCGCCAAGCCAGCCCGGCGTCGGCTGGGTCTTCCCCAAGTACCTGAACTACGCCACCGGAGCGGGTGCGGAAGCCTTCCAGGATCTCAATCGTGGTCGTTTTGCCAGCGCCGTTGGGACCGAGGAATGCAACGATTTCCCCCTCGCTAACTTCGAGATCGACGCCCTTTACCGCCGCCAGGGTCTTGTAGGACTTGGTGAGCCCCTCCACCTCGATTACCTGGACCATCCTGGCGTCTCCTCTCCGCGCGGCTCCCACCGCTGGCGCTGAATGCAACCTAGTCGGAGATACTTGACGAGTGTTCTGGTCAGCTCGGTGCTCGCGCAAGAATCGGCGTTAGCTTGGTGCCATGACGAAGTTCGAGCGAATCAGCAGCGAGCGAGAAGGATCGGTCATAACGATTACGCTCGCCAATTCCAAAAGACGCAACGTGCTTGCGTTGCCGACGATGTTGGAGGTCACAGCGGCCCTCGAAGAAGCGGGGAAGTCCGATGCGCTGGCGGTTGTCATCGCGGCCGATGGACCTGTGTTCTCAGCTGGCCACGACTTCACAGACATGCTCGGTGTGGATGAAGCGGCCGCGTCTGAGTTGTTCGACGTCTGCACAAACATGATGACGTTGGTCCAGCAGCTTCCGCAGGTAGTCGTCGCGAAGGTCCACGCCCTCGCGACCGCGGCCGGCTGTCAGTTGGTGGCCTCGTGCGATCTCGCGGTCGCAGCTGAATCCGCCTCCTTTCAGACCCCGGGCGGAAAGGGAGGCTTGTTCTGTCACACGCCGATGGTCGCCGTGGCACGCGCCGTCGGGCGAAAGAAGGGACTGGAGATGGCGCTCACCGGGGATCCGATCTCGGCGCAGACAGCGTGCGACTGGGGGCTGGTGAATCGTGTCGTGCCCGACGACGAACTGGATGAGGTCACCGCTGAACTTGTGCGCAGAGCCACGCGCGGTAGCGCGAGATCCAAGGCCGTTGGCAAGG
>CAYUOD010000148.1:0-6512 GCA_964446225.1 uncultured Acidimicrobiales bacterium
GACCTGGAGAGCTTCATACGGCCGTCGCATAGGGGAGTGTTGCTGACGACCCGAAAGGACAACCGGCCACAGTCTTCTCTCGTGACGATGGGCCTCGACGCCGCAGGCAGGATCGTCGTCGCTACGTATCCTGAGCGAGCCAAGGTGCACAACATCCGCCGCAATCCACTGGCCTCGATGGTGGTCATGTCCGACAGGTTCAATGGGGAGTGGGTACAGGTGGACGGCCACGCTGAAGTGATCGATCTCCCTGAGGCACTCGAAGGACTTGTCGACTACTTCCGAGTTATCTCAGGAGAGCACTCCGACTGGGCTGAATACCGTCAGGCCATGACAGATCAAGGCAAGTGCCTGGTTCGCCTTACGATTGATCGTTGGGGACCGATGGCCAAGGGTGGTTTTCCGGCGCGTCTGACGCCGAATGACTGAACTCTGGGCGTGGGCTACTCGCAGAGCGCGAATGGCGCCTCGTCTGACGCTTCGTAGGCAATGATCACTTCGCCTGAGTCGATGGAGTATTCGATCGTGTCCGCATCGATGAGCGTCACGTATCCGAACAGCGTCTCATCGGCGGTCGGCCAGCTGGGGCGGAGTCCGGGACCTTCTCCGTCAGGTCCGTTCGCGTACCACCAGCGGCCGTTGAAGTTGGCGAGCCGGTTGACGCCACAGTGCGTGCCCTGAGGGAATCGGTAGGTCACCCCGATCTCGAGTTGATCCTGCCAATCTGGAGTTATGTAGGCGTTCTCTGACCGCAAGTCGCTGTAGATGCGCTCGGGTGGAGCAGATGTTGAAGCCCAGCGCCAGGTCTGCACAGCGTCCCCGAGTGCAATGACATTCACGCCGTCTCCGGTATCAATGACGCCGGCAATATCCATCGCCGCCTGTTGTTGGCGGCCCAGCAGTCCGATCTCGGTCCACTCGATGCCATCGTCGCTCCTCAGCAGAACTGGTCGCTCGAGCTGGCGGCACGACTCGATGTCCGTGTAGCAGGCAGCGGGGTAGGTGCCAGGCTCAAGAGTTCTTTGCGCGACGACCCAGAAGGCGCCTGCTGCGACGCTTGCCTGGTCGGCGTATCTGAGACCTGCAAGGTTCTCTGATCCAGGTGTCGTCTGCTGCCAGGTGACTCCGCCATCTACTGAGGTGAGGATGAGGAGCTCGCGAATGCTCGCGTTGGAGGGCCGCAGACCCTCACCTGTCTTGTCGAAGCTCGATATCTCACCGACGGCGATGAGGGTGTCATCGACACTGGCGGTGTCGAGGATCTCCCAATTCTCGCTGGCTACTCCGAAGCTCGGCGTTGGGCCGGGTTGCCACGAGATTCCGTCATCAGTCGACTGCCAGATCTGAGCACCGTCGGCGTCCCGACCGAAGGCGAGCAGCCCAGCGTCAGTCATTTCGATGGAGTTCACGACCCCGATGCCGCGCGCCGCCAGGTCGGTCAGCGTCCATTCTTGCCGGTCGGTCGTGCGCCAGATCGCTGGAGATAGCGGGCTCACACCTTCGAGGCGATTCACGCGCTTTGCGCCAACGAGGTAGGTGGCGCTGTCGGTCGAAAGAACGGACCGTGGCTCGAACGGTGCGTCCAGCCCGGTCGTGGCAACTCGACTCCAGTTGATACCGTCAGCGCTCGCCCAGAACTCGGGCAGGAACGTTACGGGCTCGACTGCTGCGACGAGGAAGCCGTCAGGGACCGGAGCCAGCACGACTGCGCCCTCTGATCTCGTCGCATCGCTTGTTACTGGGACGCCTTGGAACGTCGCCCGCGTAAGGCCGTCAGGTGACTGCAGCCACCCTTCGATTTCGGGCGACTGGAATTGGGGCGCGAGAGAGCGGGTGACAATCACGGCCGCACCGTCCGGCCCTGGCGCGGCCGTTGCGCCGAAGTAGTCGTCGCCCGTGTCGAGTTCTTCGAGGCGCCACTCCGTGTCGTCTACGGATGTCGTAGTCCCCGAACTCGAGCAGGCCGCAGCCAACAAGCCCAGCCCGATCAGTAGCCCCAACGACTTCACCCTGTACCCCATATGAACTACGACGCTACTGCGCGTCCCCGAGTTCCCGAATGTCTGTTCTCTGGAAAGGCGTTCCATGGGCAGCGTGAGCTTCTTCTACCATTGAGAGCCGTGCGCATTCGCACGTTGAGTCGCTTCTGAAGAGTTCGCATGGCAAGCAACAAACCGACAGTGCTGCACGTCAAGGATCTGGCGTACCTGCTGCCGAGTGACGAAGAGCTCTTCGCAGGCGTTGAATTCGCCGTGCAGCAGGGGGAGAAGGTGGCCCTCGTGGGGCCGAACGGCGCGGGCAAGTCCACGGCTTTCAACATCATCCTGGGCAAGCTCAAGTCTGACGCCGGGTTCATCAACATCAGCGGAGAACTGGGCCACATGCCCCAGGAACTGGGCTCAGAGCCCATCACCGTGAAGGAGATGCTCACCGAGACGCTGCCCCTCAAAGAACGGGAAATCGCCAAAGCGCTGGCCAACCTCGAGCACAAGTCCGCCGCAGGCGACATGGAAGCAGCCAACAAGTACGCCGAAGCGATCATCGAGTGGTACGCCGGATTCGGTGGCGAAGTCGAAGGCATCTGGGATGCCGCCTGCACCGACGTCATGGAGATGAGCTTCGATGACCTCCACGACACCACGATTGACATGATGTCGGGTGGCGAAATGAAGCGCCTCTATCTGTCGTCGCTCCTCAAGCAAAACTATTCGTGCTTCGTGCTCGATGAGCCGGACAACTTCCTGGACGTCGACGGCAAGCGCTGGCTTGAGACCGAACTGGCGAAGTGTGACACCGCGGTACTCATGATCTCCCATGACCGGGCGATCCTGTCCATCGTTGCGGAGCGGTTTGTGACGATCGAAGAAAACGAGTCGTGGGTGTACAGCGGTCGCTTCGGTGGCTACGAGCAGGCCCGCCTGGTGCGTAATCAAGAGGCATTGCGATTCAATCAGCTGCAACAGCGAGAGCGTGACCGGATGCAGAAGCAGCTGGATCAGCTCAAGCGCTGGTCTGCTTCGTCTTCCAAGCGCAAACGCCAGGCCGACCAGGCTGCTGGTCGACTCGAGAAATTCGACGGCACGCGCGAGAAGCGGGGTGTGCTCAAAGAGCAGCAGGTCAGCATGTCGCTCGCTGACAGCCGCAAGGACAAGCGCCTTCTACGCCTGGAGGACGTCGCAATCCCAGGCCTGGTCTACGGACTCACAGACGAGGTGTACACCGGCGAGATTATCGGTGTGATCGGAGCGAACGGTGCTGGCAAGAGTCACATCATGCGACTCTTTGCCGGTGATGATCTCGTTTCCACTGGCACGATTGACCGATCCAAGACTACGAAGTCCGGCTATTTCCGCCAGATGAACTGGGAAACCGGACTCTCAGAGCTGGAGGCGGTGGACGTACTCATGAACACCGGCATGTCCCTTAAGGAGGCTATGCCGGCACTTGATCGATATGGTCTTGGCGACCGTGAACATGTGCTCTTCAGGAACCTCTCGGGCGGACAGAAGGCCCGACTCCGTCTCATTCTGCTTGAGCAGGAAGGTGCCAACCTCCTGCTCATGGATGAGCCCACCGACAACCTCGACATCGTGTCCGCCGGAGAGCTTGAGCGAGCCCTGTCAGAGTTCAGCGGTTGCGCCCTTGTGGTGAGTCACGATCGCTGGTTGCTGAGTACGGTGTGTCACCGCTTCTGGGACGTGCAATCCGATGGCCGCGTCGTACAACTCGACCGCTTGCCGCCGAAGTACAGAGCGATTACTGCGGCCTAGCTGTGTCAGACTGAGCCGTGGCGACAGGCAGCGACTATGGATCAGCTCGATATCCAGGTGGTGCGTGGCGACGAGGCACCGAAGCGCGCTGAGTCTTGGAGGCCGAATCCGTTCGTAATCGGGCTGATGGCAGCCGTTTTGGCTATCGGTGCTGTGGTCTGGTTGGGCAGCCAGACTCCGGCCCAGGAGCTGCCGCCGAGCCCAAGCACTTCCTCAACAACGCTGCCGAGCCCCTCCACGACCGAGGTGGCGGCGCCGGACTCGCCTCTCGAACCCGGAGAACCAACCAGGGAGTTCTCGGTGCTGAGGTGGCTCCAACTCGGCCAGACCCAGCCGCCAGTATCGCTCGCCTCTTTGGACTCTCCGTTGTGGCTGGTGCTCGGACCGGGCGTGAAAGGCCGGTATCTCGTCTCACTGAGCCCGGGTGGGCTGGACTTTGTGAGACTCCGTTGCCAAGGGGTTGATGCTCAGCAGGTCGCACGCCTGGGTGACCAATTCTTGTTCAACGCTGGTGCGAACCGCTGCTCAGTTCCAGCGGACCTCTCGCAGGAACCGACTGTTGTCGAGTCGATGCCCGTGGACTCCGGTGTTGTCGCGACGAGCGGTAGCACGGCGTGGATTTGTGCAGGAGGTGATGATGAAACGGTCACCGTTGTGGGCTGGGACCTGAACGGTAGTGGTGTCACGCGCGTACAGCTTCCAGACTGTCCTGTGGCCGCTTCTGGTGGCGCCTTCCTGCTCTCAGGCACAGGTGCCAACACCTACTGGCTGCGCGACGGCGAAACGACAGACGTTGAGGGTGAGCAGGCCCAGTGCAGTTTCGCTGGAGTGGCTGGGTCCTGGCAGATTTGTCGAACCTCAACAGGCATTGAGTTCCGCACAGACCTCGGCCACGTCATTCAGTCCTTCGACGTCGCGCTTCCACCAGAGGCCAGCGTTCGTGGGGAAGTTTCGCCCAGCGGGAGTTACCTGGTGGTCAGGTACGTTGCGCATTCGAGTGACGTGGCGCTGCCGGCAAGTCCTGTGCTGTTGGATCTGAGGTCCGGCGAGCAGCAGGATCTTGCGAGCGAGTTCAACTTCGCGCCTGGCGTTGCCTTATCTCGAGCGCAGGTGGCAGCCCTGCAGTTTTCTGTGCCATTCTGTCCGTCGTGCGGTGCTGGATCGCTTGTTCTGAGTGATCTGGAGGACGGCACAACTGCACGGTTGTTCAAGTTCCCGGAGGAGTTGAACCTTTCCAACGTGGAGGTCTACGGCGGCTGAGCTGCACGCTCAGAGGGTTTCATCGAACCATTCGAGGATCGACCTGAGCACTATCTCAGCGTCCTCCCGGCTGGTAACGAGATGATCTGCGTTCTCAAGGGTCACGAGCCGCTTCGGCTCCTCAGCTGCCTCATAGATCTTGCGTCCGTGGGCGTACTCAACCACGGTGTCGTCATGAGCGTGGATCACAAGCAGCGGTCGATTGAGCGTGCGAACCGACTCGAGCAGGTCATGGTCTTCGAGATCGTTGAGAAAGCCTTCGGCGAGGTTGAAGCTGCGCCCGCCGATACAAACTTCGGCCACACCATGGCTGCGAATTTCGCTCTCGCTTTCTGAGAACAGGCTCCGCACGTGCGCCGGATCAGACGGTGCGCCGATCGTAACGATTGACTGCACGGACTTGAGGCGGGCAGCAGCGATAAGAGCAGCAGCGCCCCCGAGACTGTGACCGACGAGTCCGCATGGGCCGTAGCCCCGCTGAATGAGTGTGAGCGCGGCCCTGGTCAGGTCAGCCACGTTTGCGCTGACACTCGTTTCAGCGAAGTCACCATCGGAATCGCCCAGGCCAGTGAAGTCGAAGCGCAGCGCGGCGTAGCCGGCGTCGGCGAACCCATGGGCGAGCCGCGTCATGGTGTGGATGTTCTTGGAGCAGGTGAAGCAGTGCGCCATGAGGATGGAGCCGCGGGCTTTCCCCTCGGGAATGTGCAGCCTTCCCTGCAGGCTTGCACCCTGGCTTCCTATGAACGTGAGCCGCTCAACAATCGGCATCTTTCCCACTTCCGTCTTTCTGCGACGTTAACCAAAGATCACGTTCCGCGGGCACAACAGCCAACTTTCTGAAGAGATTTGTCGCGTCTTTTACGAATCGTCCCAAGGCTGTTACACAGAGTGGTCGTGAGTGGTGACTGGTGACTGGTAGCACTATTTGAGCGTGCTGGGGCGCGGCGAGAACGCGGTCAGGGTACCAAGTCCGATGTAGCTCATACCAGCGACTGCGCGCTGGCGGCGTGCGAACGCTGGCCGGGTCTGCAGCCAGGATCCGAGGCGGGCGGCTCCGAGGGCATACACCGAATCTGTGAGCAGGCCGAGCAGGACGAACAGGACCCCCAGTAGCAGAATCTGCCCAAGAACTGAACCGCTGTCCGCTCGCACGAACTGGGGCAGCACGGCGAGAAAGAACAGGGCGAGCTTCGGGTTGAGTACGTTCACGAATAAGCCCTCGCGAAACGATCGTTTGAGCGACACGGGTGGAAGTTCGACCGTGAGCGGAGTGGCTGAATGTGAACGCAGCGTGCGAACTCCGAGATAGACGAGGTACACGGCGCCGGCGTATTTCACGGCTGAAAAAGCTGCGGCCGACCGCACGAGCAATGCGGAGAGTCCGGCGGCTGCGGCGAAGACATGCACGAGAGAGGCAGTGTGGTGTCGCGCCACTGACATGAGCGCGCCACGAGAACCCTGGCTGATTCCCCGCGACACAAC
>CAYUOD010000149.1:0-6466 GCA_964446225.1 uncultured Acidimicrobiales bacterium
GGATTCTCAGTCACGATGACTGCCCACGCCTTCGCTCTCATCGACAGCTACATCTACGGATTCGCGCTCCAGGAAGCAAGCCTGCCAGCCACTGGTGGCGAGGAGATGGCCGAACTCGCCGAGTCCATCATCGAACTGCTTCCCGTAGATGAGTTTCCTCACCTCATGGAACTCACGACGGAGCACATCCTGCAGCCTGGCTACGACTTCGGAGCCGAGTTCGAGTTCGGCCTCGACCTCATCCTTGACGGCATCGAGGCCCTCGCAAGCCATTAGAGGCAGAATGGGCACTACCCACAGAAGGAATATATGGACGCTGATGTAGTCGTGGTCGGTGCAGGCATCGTCGGACTTGCCACGGCCAAAGCGCTGCAGGACGAGAACCCCGGCATCGACGTGCTGTTGCTCGACAAGGAGCAACACATTGCCGCACATCAAACCGGCCACAACTCTGGGGTGGTGCACTCGGGTCTCTACTACAAGCCGGGATCGAACAAGGCGCTGCTCGCCCGCGCTGGTCGAAGTGAGCTGATCGACTTCTGCGCTGAGCACGCGGTCAGCATCGACATGTGCGGCAAGGTTGTCGTGGCCACCGAATCCTCAGAGGTTGTCCGTCTCGATGAGTTGCAGAAAAAGGGCACCGCCAACGGCGTTTCGCTGACTCGCATCGACAGGCAACGACTCGCAGAACTCGAACCGAACGCTGAGGGAATAGACGCCTTGCACGTCCCCGATGCGGGCATCGTTGACTTCGTCGGCATGTGCACCGCTCTGTCGGGCCTCATCATCGAACGAGGTGGCGAACTGCGCCTCGGCGTCACCGTGACTGGAATCGATGAAACGCCCGACAAGGTCGTAGTCACGACCGACTCTGGGGAGCTCTCCAGCAAGTGGCTCGTCAACTGTGCCGGCCTCCACTCGGACCGCATCGCAGCTATGGTCAATCCCGACCACGACGTGCGCATCATGCCCTTTCGCGGCGAGTACTACGAGATCACCGGCGAGCGGGCCTCGCTCGTCAACAACCTGATCTACCCGGTGCCCGATCCGTCCTTTCCGTTTCTCGGAGTACACCTCACGCGCATGATCGACGGTGGGATCCATGCGGGCCCAAACGCGGTGCCATGCCTGGCACGCGAGGGCTACGGATGGACTGACGTGAATGCCCGAGATCTATGGGAGCAACTCAGCGCCCCCAGCAGCTGGAAGCTCGCGAAGAAGTACTGGAAGACCGGCGCTGGCGAGATCTACCGGTCTCTCAACAAGGCGGCATTCGTGAACGCATTGCAGCGGTTGGTGCCCGCCATCGAGGCCGACGACCTCACCCCGTCGCACTCTGGCGTGCGGGCTCAGGCCATCGGTAAAGACGGCACACTGTTCGACGATTTCGTCTTCGCCGACACGGCGCGAACCGTACAGATCGTGAACGCCCCAAGCCCTGCTGCGACAGCGAGTCTGGCAATCGGCCGAACGGTAGCGGCCAGAGTCCGACCTAATTCGTAACCGCTCGACGTCTGCACACAACCTACGGCTACTGTTGCTCAACTGTCCGATGGACGGTGGGGAAAGCAAGGCGGGGCGACGTGACCGAACCTACGGCCCAGGAATATGAGTCGCAATCGGCGACAGCTGGATGCAAACACTGCGAGACACGAGCACTGTGCAAGTGCCCCGAAGGGCCCGTGATCTGCGCCATCGGCGGCAAGTGCCCCTGCGACCCCCAACTGTGTCCCTGCCCACCAAAGAAGCCGCAGCCCAACGATCCGCCCTATGACTGTTGTCCGGCGCCCCGGCTGTGCGGGCCCGCAGGAGTCGGCCTTGGCGGCGGCCTTATCACCCTCATAGTTCTCGCGGCCATTCTTACCTGGAGTAACTCGCCATTTGCTGCTCTCGCTCTGCTTCTGCTTCTTATCCCGCTCACCATCACACTGGGAATAGCGCTGGCAGTGATGGGGCGCTGGGGGAAAAAGGCGACGAGGACGTATCCGTTCGTACCCGCATACTGGCTCGTCTTTTTGCTCCTCGGCGCATTGAGCCTCCTCGCTGCGCTGGGCGCGGTCATAACGGGCGAGATCCTGGGCTCAGTGCCACTCGCGGTTATGGGCGCACTCTGGATCTTTGTTGGCATGCGAAAGCGCGCCACGATGGCCTGTCGACTCATGCCATGGACCGTGATTCTGGGACTCATCCTTGGCATGCTCGTCGCTGCCGGATTCGGGCTTGCAGCACTCATTGACGGCAACGAGCCATATGCCGGCATCGGAATGTTGACTATCGCATTCTGGCTAGGACTGGCGCTTGTCATTCCGTGGATGTTGGTGTGTCGAGCTGGAGCATCCAACGCACGAATCTTCCCGGGCGTTGGACTCATCTTCATGTTTTGGTTTCCGGTGTTGTTCATCGCCTTCGTGCTGCTGATCGTCAACGGCATACCCGGCGACAGTGAAAGCGCCGCCGTAATCACCAGCGGTGGCACGATCAGCTCCACGTCCACCTCTACCTCTACCTCTACCTCTACCTCTACCTCCACGACTGTGGACGAAGCAGCCGCACGAGCCGCCGAGGAGCAGCGGATAGCGGACGAGAAGGCCGCTGAAGACAAGAAGCTCGCCGACGAAAAGGCCGCAGAAGAAGAACTTTTGGCTCAGGAGGAGGCCCAGAAACTAGCGATCTGGCGAAAGCTCGCTGAGGCTTTCAACGTGTCAAACAGCGATGCCGACCAGTTATGGGAGGCACGCAATCCGCATACTCCGAACTGGGTAACCACCGGCGAGCTCCCGGACTCGTCTGACATGGTGCGACCAAATCTCGTCAGCTGGTCAGGACTCCAGGTCGGTCTGGATCTCGTCGTGCTCCTCGAATTCGACACAATTCTTGTACCGCCGATCGTTCAGTTCAGCGGAACTCAGCTCGGGCTTCGTCGTTGGCCGAACGATGGCGGCACCGATCCAGCTGAGGCCGACGAGGCCTACTTCCTCGTGCCAGGCGAACCTGTCGAGGGATACTCACCTAAGGAGGGATTCGCGGCGCTGAACGCTGGCTCCGGCGGAACCTCAGATGCATTCGCAATCTACGTGGTTCCCTGGGTGGATGGGGTTGTCGGCATCGACAACTTCTTCCGCTACACAGCGGGTGAAGAGGCAGCCGACACAGATCCAACTGGCACAGACAGATTCGAGACGAACGCGAGCGGCGGCACTCTGACGGCGCGCTAGCGCGTCAACTCATCCAGCAGCGTCTGCGGCGGGACGAAGTAGTTCGTGCCTGTCTCTGCATCCACATAATCGAGTAGTCGGTCGTAGTCGCCGTTCTCGTCTGCCTCAATCATCTGTCGCAATGAAGTCATGATCGTCTCAGACGAGCGAGCGAAACCGACGAACATGGTTCCGTACTCGATCGCATTACCAAATGCCCGGTTCTGGCGGTACATCTTGATCTCTTCGCCATCCACTTTGACGTTCGATTTCGCGCTGTGAGCAGAAGCAGGTTTTGTGGCGGAGTCCATCTCGATGTCGTCCGCTTTGGAACGACCGATGACTTTCTCCTGCTCGTGGGTGGACGTGGCTTCCCACTGCTCGGCACGGTGTACATACCGCTGCACCGTGACATAGCTTCCACCTGATAGTCCGGGCTGCTCCTCACCAACAAGAACAGCATCTGCACGCTCGCCGTCGACGGGGTTCTCGGTTCCGTCGACAAAGTCGATCAAGTCACGACTGTCCAGGTATCCGAACGCAGGGATGTCCTCGATCAGCTCAGCAACCCCAACGAGTGCAAGCTTCAACTCCTTGGCAGCCAAGAAGCTGAGATCCAACCGCTCTGACTTAATCATGCAGAAGAGGTCGCCTGGGGTGCTCGGGAAGTTCCTGTCACCGTCGCTCATCGCCTCAAACGGCGCCAGGTCATGTGGCATCTCGTGGTCAGACAGCAAGCGGGTCCAACCGTTGTGCGACACACCAAAGGTCAGCGTCAACTGAGCGGCCGGATCCCGGGCCCCGACTGATCTCTCGGTACCTGCCACACCTTCAGCAATCGTGCGAAGCGCAGCGCTGGCCACCGGGTCTGCCAGCGTGAAGGTGAGAAAGTCAGCGAACGAATTCGGGTTGGTGAGTATGCCCGTCTGTGCCTTTGCAACATGGTCATTCACTGTCGACTCCCTTGTATCAGTGCCTGAGAAATTCCGCTCGAACGATGCCGCCGAGCCCTCACCTCGAACCTACATCGTTGTCACACAGGCGCCGACAGTTAGAGACCGGGGAGGTCGAGGGAGTCCAGATGATCTTGTAGACGTTGCGTGTCGTCGGCGGTCCAGCCCTCTCGGGGCGCAACAATGCTCCAACCCTCCACGAAGATGTCGTTGTAGTTGTGGCCGTGACCAACACTCGCACTGAAGCCATTTATCAGGTCCACAACCACTTGCGTGAAGGTTGTAAATGGGATCCAACGAACAGAGTCCGGCACATCTTCGCCGATGGGATCCTGCGACCATTCCTGGGGAGTCCACAGGGTTTCCCAGTTCCAGTATCCGACTGGATCAGACGCATGGTGGTAGTACAGCACTCGGGGCTCTGCCCAGTCGGCGTCCAGTGGGTCTATGTCACCGAGTCCGTTAGCGCTACGCACAACGAGTCCAGCGTCGTAGTCGGGCTTCCAAACAGGTGACGGATCACGCTCATCAACAAGCTGACCGTGCACCTCGTTGGCGTTCGTGGGCCCCACCCAAAATGCACCGTCAACCCGCGACTGAATGTAGGCCAGAGTCGAGTCAAGATCATCTTGCCCGTATGCAGCTTCAGAGCCGAGGGACCCGAGGCTCTCTCCAAATGCGATCAGCTTCGGGCGCTCATCCTCCGGCAACGTTTGCCACCACTCGATCACTGCATCGTTGATAGCGACGCCTGATTCAATTGACGTAGCGGTGTCGAGAATGAACGATATCCAACTCGGCAAGAACGAGTACTGCATGGCAGCAATAGCCGTGTCTCCTTTGTACATGTACTCAACGGTTGCCGCCGACAATGGATCGACCCAGCCGGTGCCCGTGGTCGCAACGAGTACAAGTAGGGCCCGGTCCTGTGCGTTTGTTCTGATCAGCTCATCGACCACGAGCTGCGCCCGGTCATCAGGTGAGTCTGCGGACTTCAGCCCGGCGTACACACGGATTGGTATCAACGCATTCGAGCCATCGGAATAGAACGCGTCAATGTCTTCGATCGTTGTCGCCGCTCCGGTAAAGGTGCGTCCCTGAAAACCCAGATCATCCCAGTCAACGACGGAACCTGGAGATCCCGAAACCTCAACGTTCTGTGGCTGGGTGATGCCCTCGAGCGTGGTGTTGTCACCAGGGGCGAAACGCTCGTTCGCGAACGTCGCAAGTCCACCGCCGGTGAAGAACCCGACCAAAAGCGTTCCAATGCCGACAAGGATCAGGGTCGTGACTCCCCGAGCAACATGGGGCGACGTGTGACGGGCAATGAACACATCGAGCTTCCACACCACCCAGCGAATCGAGGTGCCAAGGAACAACAAGACACCGGTGAGCGCAATCATCCAGAGAGCCGCGAATAGTCCTGCCGATAGGCCGATGTCATCCAGACCCACCATCTGGCGCTGATCGGACTGCCAGGAAGGCCAACGCAAAACCGCTACCAGAAGAATCGCTACGAGTACTCCCGCCAGAACGCGCTTGACCCAAGCTGGCTCCGAAGACAAGTCCCGCCCGAATCGTCGTGCCACGATCTTCACCAACATCCACACGAACACGCCAACGCCATAGCCAAAGACGAAGGACAGCGCGCCGACAACGCCCTGCATCATCGACGAACGCGGCAGGAGGCTCGACCCCAGCGAAAACCACATCAGAACAAGTCCCGGGACGGACCCCGCGACCGAAGGGGAAGCTGCGATAAGTGACGAATAGCTCGGAACCGGCACGGGATCTTCCATCGCGGCGAGCGTAGCGCCTACGGGCAAGTCCGGCCCGACCGAAGAAGTTTTGAACCCCGGCGGTGAATCAAGCAGGGGTATGGTGGGCGAAAGTGTCTCGTAATCCAACCCCGTTCGTTGGTAGTCGAACACAAAACACGCCGGATCGATCTCAAGGAGCACCCATGGGGCAGTACCTGTTATCCGTTCATGCCGTGGAGGGCGAAGCACCACCACCGATGACGCCAGAGGAGATGCAGACCAGCATGGAGAAGGTCGGTGCCCTCGAATCCGAAATGAAGTCGACTGGCACCTTCGTGTTCGGAGGAAAGCTCAGTGAGGTCGAAGAGGCGAAAGTCGTTCATCCAAGCGATGGTGGGCTCTCGATGACAGACGGTCCGTTCGCGGAGGCCAAGGAACATATCGGCGGCTTCTACATCATCAATGCAGACGGTGTCGATGCAGCGTTGGCGTGGGCTGACAGGGTCGTCGACTGCATAGGTCACCCAATTGAGGTTCGTCCCTTCTTCGAAATGCCCGG
>CAYUOD010000150.1:0-3885 GCA_964446225.1 uncultured Acidimicrobiales bacterium
GCATCCGGATTTTCGGATGTGGTAAACCTCGAGGGCGGGATGCTCGCCTACCAAAAGGGTTGACAGTTATACCCCAGGGGGTATAATGTACGTACATTCGGATTTGAGAAAGAGATGACATGAAATTCACGCAGTACTACCTCGACTGCCTTTCCCAGGCGTCATATCTCATTGGAGATGAGACCACGGGTCGAGCCGTGG
Source organism: uncultured Acidimicrobiales bacterium (assembly GCA_964446225.1). Lineage (GTDB taxonomy): Bacteria > Actinomycetota > Acidimicrobiia > Acidimicrobiales > Poriferisodalaceae > CAYUOD01. Next base: position 202 of record CAYUOD010000150.1, read on the forward strand.
TCGTGGATCCTCGTCGTGATATCAACGAATACGTTGACGATGCCAAGGCCGCGGGATTCGAGATTGAGTTGGTCATCGAAACTCATTTCCATGCAGACTTCTTGTCGGGTCACCTGGAGCTTGCCGACGCCACCGGAGCTGAGATCGGCTACTCATCTGTAGCAGAGACCGAGTTTCCGTCTCGCAAGCTGGACGACGGTGAACGGATCAGCCTTGGCGATGTCCAACTCCAAATCCTGCACACCCCGGGTCACACGCCCGAGTCGATAAGCATCGTGGTGTGGGAGCATGCCGACGACGAGGTGCCTTATGGTGTGCTGACTGGCGACACACTCTTCATTGGAGATGTCGGTCGTCCGGATCTGCTGGCGTCTCTCGGGTTTAGCCGTGATGAACTGGCCGAGAAGCTCTACGACAGCCTCCACGATAAGCTCATGCCACTTCCTGATGCCACCAGGGTGTATCCGGCCCACGGCGCTGGCTCTGCCTGTGGTAAGAATCTCTCGACTGAGACCTGGTCGACACTCGGGGAGCAACGTGAGAGCAACTATGCGCTGCTCGCCCCGGACAAGCAGACCTTCATGGACCTCGTAACCGAGGGACAGCCTCCTGCTCCTGACTATTTCGTCTATGACGCGGTACTCAACCGCAAGAACCGTGGACTTCTTGACGAGACCTCGCTCCCCGCAGCACTCGATCTGGCTGCAGTTGAGAAGCTGGTTGCGGGTGGGGCGATGCTCATTGACGGGCGTGACCCCGAGGACTTTGCTCGTGGATACCTGGTTGGCGCGATAAACATCGGCCTTAACGGCCGCTACGCCGAGTTCGCAGGTTCTGTTCTGCCGAGCGACGTGGACATTGTGCTCGCCGTGGACGAGGGTTTCGAACTCGAAGCGAAGAACCGTCTTGCCAGAATCGGATTTGACCGCGTCGTCGGATTCCTAGAGCACCCCGTGCAGGTCATGACCGACAATCCTGAGAAGGTCGCACAGGCTTCACGCTTGACTGCATCTGAGTTCGAGCAGCGTCGTGTCGACGTTGCCGACGTACAGATCGTCGATGTCCGGAATCCTGGCGAAGTCAAGCTCGGCTCGATCGGGGACGCCATGGCTATTCCAGTAGGCCAGCTGCCTCGTCGCCTGGAGGAGCTTGATTCCAATGCTCCAACGATTGTGTTCTGCGCAGGCGGCTATCGCTCATCTGTGGCAGCCAGCGTCCTGCGACAAGCTGGCTTTGCTGACGTATCTGACCTGCTTGGCGGCTATGGCGCCTGGTCTGAACTGACGCCCGCAGTTTCCTAGTCCCCCCAATAACCGGTGAGGCGTCGCCTGGTTCCCCCTGAGGGAACTGGGCGACGCCTCACTGCGTTTTGGGCCTGTGGTGATTGACGTCGCAGTAATGCTGCGATACCTTCATACATATGCAGGAGTCACAGATATCGGGTCTTGACGCGTGTGCGGTAACACATGTGGACGCGGCCAAGGTTGAATCAGTTTCGGGAACGCTGCTTGGCGTTGATGAGGCTGCGGATCTCTCGGAGATGTTCCGGCTGCTCGGAGATCCCACACGTGTGCGTATCTTGTTCGCACTTCTTGAGGCGGGCGAGCTGTGTGTGTGTGATATCGCCGCAGTCGTAGAGACCTCTGAGACCAAAATCTCCCAGGCCATGCGCCTCCTACGGGCTGCTGGTGTGGTGCGCAACCGGCGCGATGGACGCAACGTGTACTACCGCTTGGATGATTCCCACGTTCGATTGCTGTTGGACCTGTCACGGGAACATCTCTCGCACGCCGGCCAGAACTAACAATGTCAGTCGTTGATTCGCACGAAAGCGAGGCTTAGGAGCCGCATGGACACGTTGCAACTGGATCTGGATGTCGTTTTGCCGCACGCACACGACGCCAGGGATCGCTGCGTAGATGATCTCGTGAATGCGCTCGGGCGCGTCGATGGTGTGGAGTCAGTTCACGTCATTGAGCCCGAGGACGATGCCTTGGCTCGGGTTTGCCTTCACCTCCAGCCGGGCGCGGTGTCCGTGTCGCGCCTGGAAGATCGTGTGCGCGCGACTGGCGCAGAGGTTGATCGCCGCTATGGCCACCTGCTTCTGAGTGTCGACTCTGTCCGCCATTCCAGTCGAGCGCGAGCTCTGACAAAGCGGCTGCAGGAGTTGCCAGGAGTAGTGGATGGTGCAGTCAGCATCGAGGGACTGGTTCGGGTCGAGTACCGGCTCGACGAGATGTCCGAGGCCGAGATTCTTGTGCAGCTCCGTCAGATTGGTATTGAGTCTGGCCGTGTACTCACAGCAGGCCGCGAGGAACGCGAACACCCAGAGAGCTCTGAAGCAGAACATGAGCCAGGTGCAGGACACAAGCCGGGCGATGGTCATGACCACGGGCATGGCGCGAGTCGCCTGGAGTTGGGCGTGGCGTTTGTCTCCCTCGCTATCTATCTCGTAGCAAGAGGACTGGACTGGTTTACTGACATCGACGGACCCGTCAATGTCATGTACATCACCGCAGCACTGATAACTGGTGTGTTTGTAGCTCGGGACGCACTGTTGTCCGTGAGGGCGAGGGTGTTTGACATCGATCAGCTCATGCTGGTCGCTGCGGTTGGAGCCGCGGTCCTCGGGCAGTGGTCTGACTCTGCACTTCTGCTCGTATTGTTCTCTCTTGGGCACGCACTCGAGGGCTACGCGATGGATCGAGCGCGGAACGCGATCGAAGCACTTAGCGACCTTGCTCCGGCTACTGCCCGGCGGCGCGATGATCCGACCATCGAGGTGCCGGTTGGCGAACTCCTTGTGAGCGACATCCTTATTGTGCGGCCAAACGAACGCATGCCAGCAGATGGCGTCATCGTCGCAGGTGTGACCGCCATTGACGAATCCGCGGTTACCGGTGAGAGCGTGCCGGTAGATAAGTCGGCCATTGCCGATCCCTCGGATGGGCTCGATGGGATGGACGCGATTCCGCCTGAACACCGTGTGTTCGCTGGCACGCTGAACGGTAACGGGGCGATCGAAGTGATGGTCCTGAGGGTGGCCGCAGACTCGACACTCTCCCGCGTTGTGCAGATGGTGGCAGAGGCTGAGACGCAGATCTCTCCAACCCAGCGTCTTACGAAACGCATTGTTCGTGTGTTTGTACCAGCAGTGCTCGCTCTCGTCGTGGGACTCCTCATTGTGCCGCCACTACTGGGCGAAGACTTTGCTGTGTCGTTCGCGCGAGCCATGGCTGTGCTTGTCGCGGCGAGTCCATGCGCACTTGCGATAGCGACACCGAGCGCAGTGCTCGCGGCTATTGCCCGCTCGGCGCGTCTTGGCATTCTCGTGAAGGGCGGCGGCCCGCTCGAGGCACTTGGATCGGTGAAAGCGATCGCCTTCGACAAGACGGGAACTCTGACTGAAGGCAATCCAGTACTTACCGACGTGGTACCAGCCGAGGGCATCACCGAGGTCGAGCTTCTTCAGGTGACGTTCGCAGTTGAGCAGGCGAGCGATCATCCAATCGCGAGAGCGATAACTCGTGGCGTGGCTGCCCGCCTTGAGGATCAAATGCCGGAGGACGCGACTGACGTGACGGCGGTGAACGGACAGGGTGTGACTGGCGAACTCAACGGTCTCCAGGTCATGATCGGAAACGCAGTGCTCTTCGAGGAAGTGGGGATGTCCAGCGAGATATC
>CAYUOD010000150.1:3985-6381 GCA_964446225.1 uncultured Acidimicrobiales bacterium
ATGGGTGTGGGGATCAGTGTGGCAGTCATTGCCCACGAGGGCAGCACGCTGGTGGTCGTAGCGAATGCCCTGCTTCTGCTGAACTACAAAACCGGCCGAGAGGATGAGTGAGCCAGCAGTCACCACCACTCGCTTCCGTGTTGGTGGTATGGATTGCTCCGCCGAGGAACAACTCGTTCGGATGCGGCTGCAGACCGTGGACGGGATCTCCGCGGTAGCGGTAGACCTGCTCGAACGCACCGTGTCGGTGCGTCACTCCGGAACTTCGGATCGCATAGCGGCTGCACTGGAGGCACTGTCCCTAGGTAGTAGCCAGCTTGATAGTGACGCCTCTGCTGTCGAGGACGCCACCGACCCTCGACGGCAGCACAATGCCCTGCTGATCGCACTGGCGATTAACGGTTCCTTCTTCGTCGTTGAGATGTTGTCGGGCATTCTGGCTCAGTCGATGGGTCTTATCGCAGACGCTCTCGACATGGGCGCAGATGCTGCCGTTTATGCGCTGAGTCTCGTCGCTGTGAGCCGTTCAGTGGTCGTGAAGAAGCGACTCGCTGCGACGAGCGCCTATGTGCAGTTCGGGATCGCCGGCGTGGGACTGATCGAGGTGGTGCGTCGCTTCCTGACCGCTGCACCGTTACCCGATTCGCGCACGATGATCGTTATCTCGTTGCTCGCTCTGGCGGGCAACATTGTTACCCTGCTGGTGCTGCAGAGGGTGAGAAGTAGCGAGGTTCACATTCAGGCCAGCTGGATCTTCACCGCCAACGACATCAAGGTGAACTTCCTTGTCATCGCCGCCGCAGTTGGCGTCGTCGTCGTGGATCATCCGGCTCCGGATCTGATTGCAGGAGGCTTCATCTTTGTGATAGTTGCGAACGGCGCACGGAGAATTCTCGCGCTGAGTCGAGCCACCTCGCTGTGAGCACCGGGCGGCTGTACCAGCCAGCCCTAGAGATAGCCCTGGCGACGTAAGAAGCTCAGGGAGAAGAAACCGAGCACGGGCGGTATATACGACGTGACGATTCGATAGGTGATGGCGATCGTGAAGGCGAGGTCTGCCTCGATACCAAGGGTGGTGAGCAGCGCCGTCAGGGTCGCCTCAGCAACACCCACACCGCCAGGTGTCGGTGCCAGTCCCGCCAGGAGCCCTGTCCCCACACTGGCGAAAAGAAGGGCAGGGTAGGAGAGGGATTCGCCGAAAGCGACAACGGCTGCACCAAGCGCCAGTGCACTTATCAGACGCTGGAGAAGTTCGCTGCCGAATATTCGGGCAATCTTTTCGGGCGTGCTGAGCATGTCCTTGATCCCGCCCCAGGCCTGCTTGATGGGCGGGAGGATCTTGTTCCGAAACTTCGGGACCAGCGCGACAACGATGAGCCCAACCACAACGACAAATGCGGCGAGTGCAATGAGTGGGCCAACGCTGAAACCTGACTCGTCGCTTGTTTGGAGGTCCTGTCCCACTGCCCATGCTGCAACGAGCAGCAGAGATACCTCGACCAGGAAACCACAGAATCCGATGACGGGACCCTGAGCGGCTGCCACCACAGGCGGCGTGCCAAGTTTCTGCAGGTAGGCCACGTCCATGCTCACGGAGCCAACTGTCGACGGAAGGATCAGTCCCACGTAGCTCTTCGCAGACTGCACAAGAGCGGTGGGTGCAAACGGAAGTGGTCCCTTCACCACGGCTTTGAGGCCCATGTAGGGCACGGTGTAGTTGGCAATACGAATGAGGAACGCCGCTAACAACCAGCCAATGGACGCACTCTTGAGATCATCCAGAAGTGAGCCCATGTCCACGTTGGCGAACTGCGAGATGAGCGCATTGCCGGCGATGAGAATGCCAACGAGCATCGCCACATCGGTCCAGCTAATGCGACGGACTTCGACAAGCTCCTGACTTTCGATACCGAGGGTCTCGGCGAGTTGCTTGCGGATGCTGCTCAGTTTGACTCCAGAGCCACGGAGCCGTTTCCGTAGCACTGGCTCGATGATGGCATCCTGGACGTAGGGTCCGAGTTGCTCGAGTCGGTCGGGGCCAATGCTCGATACAGCAGCCGAGATGGCTCGTTCGTCACCGACTACAGCGGCAGTGCTCGCGAGCAGTGCGACGGCGTCGGTGGCGAGTTGACGGTCCGTGGTGATCGCCGTGGCATGGCGGAATTTGACAATTGAGACGCCATCGGGTCCGCTTAGCACTGTGTCGGGTCCGATGGCCCCATGAGCGACGTTCGCCTCTCCGAGAGCTGACACCGTCTGCCACATTTCACTCAGAATCTGACTATCGAGGCTCTCGGCGTCCAGTTCACCGAGAGCTGTTCCTGGTGGGTTCACCAGTACGAGCAGGATGTCTCCACCAATGTCCTCACTTCCGCGAATCACTTCTGGGACACTCA
>CAYUOD010000151.1:0-6373 GCA_964446225.1 uncultured Acidimicrobiales bacterium
CAGTGGTCGTAGAGCACGGCTGGGGAGCCTCCAATGAGTCTGGTTGACAGCGATAATTCAGAGAGCATTGACGACATCCTGGCGCTCACGAATGTCGACGTGGACGAGGTCTTCCATGCCGTCCAGAGCAATGCCGATGCGATTTACACATGGGACTACGAGAAAGGCGCGCGCCTTGGACTCGAAAAACTCTACGAAAAGGCCAAGGGATCCCAGTGGAACGGTCAAACCGACCTGGACTGGTCCACGGACGTAGACCCTGAGCGTGTTGCAGCAGAAATGTCCGGAAGCGATCAGCGGTCGCAATTTGTGAGAGGTCTCATGACTTCGCCCGGTAGCCCGATCGCGTCGTGGGGCGACAAGGAGATCCAGCAGTACGAGATCGAGACGTTTGCCCATCGACTCAGCCAATTCACTCACGGTGAACAAGGCGCGCTCGTATGCACCGCCAAGATCGTCGAGACCGTTCCGTGGATTGATGCGAAGTACTACGCGGCTACCCAGGTTGTCGACGAGGCCCGCCATGTGGAGGTGTTCTCGCAATACCTCAACACCAAATGGCCAAGCGACTACCCCATCAGTGTCCATCTCAGAGCGCTGCTGGACGACATTATGAACGATTCCCGTTGGGACATGACCTACCTGGGTATGCAGATCATGGTCGAGGGTCTTGCTCTGGCCGCCTTCGGCTTCATGCACCAGATGTGCACCGAGCCGCTCCTTAAGAAACTGCTCCGTTATGTGATGGCGGACGAGGCACGCCACGTGGCCTTCGGGGTGCTTTCGTTACAGGAGTACTACCAGGAACTCTCGCAGGCCGAGATTCAGGATCGTCAGGAGTTCGCGTTCGAGGCCACGATCCGCATGCGCGATCGTTTCCTTCAGCAAGAGGTCTGGGACCGCATGGGTGTCGATACGAAGTCCATGATCCGCATCATTCTTGACATGCCAGAAGAAGAGAAGCAGTTCCAGCAGATGCTGTTCTCGAAGATTGTGCCGAACTGTCGCAAGCTCGGATTGCTTGACGCCGGCGATGGTTGGCTCCGCGAGCGGTATCAAGAGATCGGCATCATCGAGTTTGAGCATCACCTTGACACCGGAGTTGAGTACGAGGTGTTCGACCTACCTGTCGAAGAGAAGGCCTGATGGACCTGAGGAACAAGCGAGTCGTCATCACTGGGGCAAGCCGCGGAATCGGTGCCGCCATGGCGGACTCTTTCGCCAGTGCCGGGGCAACCGTTCTGCTGGTGGCGCGAAGCAAAGATGCCATCGCGGCCAAGGCTGAACGTCTTGAGGGTCAAGCCTTTCCGGCAGACCTCACTGATCTGGCGCGACTCGGCGATCTCGTTGATGAGATCCTGGCGGGAGGTCCCATTGACGTGCTGGTGAACAATGCTGGGGTTGATCACACTGACTGGCTCGTGTGTGCTCCAGTGGACGACCTGCAGCACACGATCACGCTCAACCTCACGGTGCCGATCACGCTCTGTCGGCTGGTGTTGCCTCACATGCTCGAGAACGAGGATGGCGGACACATTGTGAACCTGTCGTCAATGGCCGCTTCGAATGTGCTGCCAGGTATGGCGACCTACGCCGCTTCCAAGGCCGGGCTGAGTCAGTTCACGGCTGGCATCAGAGCTGACCTTGACGGATTGCCCGTGTCTACCACTCTCGTCGAGTTGGGACTTGTGGCAACCGAAATGGTCGACAGCGTGAGATCTCATAAACCGACCGTGGACGCCATTGAACGCCTCGGTAAATTGGGATTTGTACCCGATGATTTGGCTCCCGAGGCAGTCGCTGACGCGATCGTCGCGGCGGTTTCCAAGGACCGCCGACATGTGCGGTTGCCTGCTCGTTCAGCCATGTTCCCGATGATTAATGAGGGTCCGCGCCTCATGACAGAGCTCCTCCTCAGGGGTGTGAAAGCGCAACCCGACTACCAAGGAGAAAAGAAGTGACCAAGATTCCGGAGTCGGCGGCAGATCTCACCGCGGAATGGCTTGGCGTGGTACTCGGTACCCAGATCGATTCGATCAAGGTCGAACCGGTCGGCCTCGGAATCGGACTGATCGCTGAGCTCTATCGTCTTACTCCCGTGTATTCGACGGGTACAGGTCCAGAGTCTCTGGTCGCCAAGATTCAGGCTCCAGGTGAAGAAACGCGCTTCGTTGCTCACTTGCTTTCCATGTACAAGCGTGAAGTTGCGTTCTACGACATCCTTCAGGAACGCACCGAGATATCCACACCTGAGTGCTATCACCATGCGTTCGACTCTGAGACACAGGCCTTCGTCATCCTCATTGAGGATCTCGGCAACAGTCGTAACCCGAACCAGTTGGACGGGATGGATATTGCAGATACCGAGCTGGCAATAGACGAACTCGCAAAAATGCACGCCAACTGGTGGAATGACGAGTCGCTCAACGACTACGACTGGTCATTCCGTTTGTGTGATTCGCCCTACCCCGAAGCGGTCGTGATGAGCTACCAGGGTGGGTGGCCAGCTGTTCAGGAGATTTTTGCGGAGCACATCACTCCGTTCGTCAAGACGTTGGGTGACAAGTTCGACGAACACCTGCCTGTGCTCATGCAGCGTCTTTCTGAGCCACCATTTACGATGTCACATGGCGACTACCGGGCCGAGAACATGTTCTTCTCGGACGGGCAGTCCCCCTCGATGGTGCTCATCGACTGGCAGCTGTTCAACCGTTCGCGCGGGTGCTGTGACGTGGCCTATCTGCTGTCGGGGTCCATCACGACCGCTGACAGGGAGCAGCACGAGGAAGATCTTGTCCGCCGCTACGTGGCTGGGCTTGGTGCTGCGGGCGTAGGTGACTACGACTTTGCTACGGCGTGGACCGACTATCGCCTGGCGGTTCTTTTTTCTTTCGTGTACAGCGTTGTTGCCGGTGGATCACTGAATCCTGAGGACCCTCGTTCGGTGGAACTCTGTCGCATGATGTTTTCGCGCTCGGTTCCAGCTATCGAGCATCTCAAGTGCCTGGAGCTCATGGACTAACGGACTCTTAGCTGAGCATCCGGCCGGGGTTCTCGAGGTTGCCAACGAGGTCCGTCACGAAAGCCCGCCCCTTCGCGCCATCGATGATGCGGTGGTCGTAGCTGAGTGACAGCGGAATGCGCAGCCCTGCGACGACGGCCCCGTTTCGGACGACTGCTTCCTCTCGGGCTCGGCCCACGCCGAGGATCGCCGCGGTGTTGAGTGGTACGAGTGGCGTGCCGAATCCACCGTTGGCTGCGCCGATGTTGCTGACCGTGAAACCCTGGCCGCTTATCTCGGCCGGTAGGAGACGCCTGGCCTGGGCCTTCTCGACGAGAGCTGTGAATTCCGTGGCGAGCTGTTGAACCGACTTGGAGACCACATCCTTGATGACCACGACGATGAGGCCTGCTGGTGCGTCGACGGCTAGACCGATGTCAAGCTGACTCGGGTAGTGAATTTCGTCGCCCATAATCTTGGCGCTGAACGCTGGCAGCCTGATGATCGGGTCGCATACTGCCTTGATGAGCAGGGCCTCCATGGGCACCTTGACGCCCCATTTCTCTGTGAGACTGCGCTTGGCGTCGAGCAGCGCCTCACCGTCGGCCCACTCGAAGGTGGTGACCTGCGGGATCTGCTGCCAGGCCTCCGTGAGGTTCCGGGCAATGGCTCTGCGCGTCGACGACATCGCCTCGACTTTGCCGGCGAGCGGCTCTGGGCTTGGCGCGACGGCGGACTCGATTGCGGCGAGCACATCAGACCGAATGATGCGGCCGTTTGGACCGGAGCCTGAGAGTGTTTTCAGATCGACACCGTTCTGGGTGGCCAGCTTGCGCACCGGTGGGTAGGCACGCGGTTTCTGGACACTGGCTGGCTGAGTATGCGAAACGGCCGCAGGTAGTACTTCGGCCTCGCTGCTGAGCGTGCCCACAATTGGCGCGACCTCACCCGTGTCGTCTCCGGTGTCGAGTTCCGCGAGCATCTTGCCCATCAGAAGGATCTCGCCCGCCTTACAGCCTTGGCGCACCAAGATGCCAGCCACTGGCGATGGGATCTCCATGGTGGTCTTGTCGGTTTCGATGACGACGAGAGGTTCGTCCATCGCCACCTTGTCACCAACCGCGATAAGCCACTCGACGATCTCGGCCTCGGTCAATCCCTCACCGATATCAGGCAGTTCGAATACGTAGGCCATCAGTCCTCGAAGGTTCTCAGAGCGGCGGTCACGATGTTCTCAGCCGTGGGTTGATACTGCTGCTCAGATCGTTTGAGCGGAACCACGGTGTCGAGTCCGGTGACTCGCTGAACCGGAGCAAGTAGGCAGTCCAGCGCATGTTCTTGAATCTGAGCTGCTATCTCAGAGGCCACTCCAGCGGTGCGGTGAGCTTCGGCGGCAACGACTGCTCGGCCCGTTTTTTGCACGGAGGTAACGAGTGTTTCGGTGTCGATGGGCGAGAGCGTACGCAGGTCGATGACCTCGGCGTGACGGCCCTGTTCGGCCAGCGTGGCGGCGGCTTTCGTGCACTCACGTACGAGCGCACCCCAGGCGATGAGGGTGACGTCGCTGCCCTCACGGCGAACTTCTGCTTGCCCGATTGGCACGGTGTATGCCTCAGAGGGCACTTCTTGCCTGACTGCTCTGTACAGACGGATGGGTTCCAGCAAGATCACAGGATCCGGGTCAGCCACGGCGGCGAGCAGCAGCCCCTTGGCGTCATAGGGAGTCGACGGCACCACGACCTTGAGACCGGGGGTGTGAACGTAGAGAGCTTCAGATGACTCGCTGTGATGTTCTGCTGCCCCGATGCCTCCGCCGTAAGGCATGCGGATCACGATGGGGCAGGTGAAGCGATGGTTCGAGCGGTTACGAATGCGACTCACGTGGCTGATGATCTGGTCGAAGCCAGGGTAGGAGAAGCCGATGAACTGGATCTCTACGATCGGCTTGAGGCCGCCTACCGCCATGCCGAACGCAGTACCCACGATGCCGGATTCTGCCACCGGTGCATCGATGACCCTGTCGCTGCCGAACTTCTCGAGGAGCCCGTCGGAGATCCTGAAGACGCCGCCGGTGCGCCCCACATCCTCACCAAACAGCAGGGTCTTGTCGTCGTTTTCGAGCGCCTGGGCAAGCCCGTCATTGAGTGCCTGGGCGAGGTTCACCTCGTTGGTTGTTGCTGCACCCGTCATGGCTGTGCCCGCAGTGCGGCATCGGCCCGTTGGGCCTCAAGAGTCTGGGTGGGCTCGGCGAACATGTTGTCGATGATCTCGCCGGGAGCGAAAGCGTCGAGGGCCTCGGCCTCGGTGATCCCTGCCTCAACGGCCTCACCTTCGACCCGCCAGAGTTCGTCATCCCATGCCTGATCCCAGACGCCCTCGGAGATCAGGTACTTCTTCACTCTTGCGAGCGGGTCCTTCGCCAGCCAGTCCTCGGTCTCCTGAGCGTCGCGATAGCGGCTCGGATCGTCCGCTGTTGTGTGTGGTCCGATGCGGTAGCTCAGCGCTTCGATGAGCGTGGGGCCTTCGCCTCTGCGTGCTCGTTTGGCCGCGTCCCTTGTTGCTTGGTACACCGCCAGCACATCGTTGCCGTCGACGATCACGCCTGGCATGCCATAGGCGTCGGCCTTCTGCGCGATTGTTTCCGATGCGGTTTGCTCCGAGCGCGGTAGCGAGATGGCGAAGCCGTTGTTGGTGCAAAGGAAGACCGTGCCGGACTTGTAGACGCCGGCAAAGTTCATTGCTTCGTGGAAGTCGCCTTCTGAGGTCGCACCGTCGCCGAAGTAGGTGATCGCGATGTCATCCTTACCCTGAAGTCGAGCGCCCCAGGCGAGGCCAACAGCGTGAACCATATGTCCACCAACGGTGATTGACGGAGGCAGGGCGCGACAGTCCTGAGGCGGTGCGCCCCCTCGTTCGTCACCGGTGCGACCGAGGAACAGGCAGCGCCACGTGTAGCCGTGGGCCCACATCGCAGCGGCGTCGCGGTAGGTCGCCGCCATCCAGTCCGTGGAGCGCATGGCGGCAGCACTACCGATCTGTGCGGCCTCCTGGCCTTCGTAAGGCGCGTAGGTGGCGAGGCGGCCCTGCTTCTGAAGGGCTGTGGCCTTGCGGTCGTACAAACGGGCGGCGATGAGCTGTCGATAGAGATCGCGTGTCGTCTCCAGATCAACGGGTGACGCTGCCTGGAGCTCCCCAGCGGGGGAAAGGATCTGCAACATGCCTCAAACCTAGCGGTCGGAAACGGCGACGAGCTTTTACCCCTCACTCAGCAGGACGACACTGCGGCGCTCAGGTTGTGAGAGCTGATCCTGCAACGGGGGTTGGAGTGCAGTTTGATCTCATGCGTGGTGCGCCGTGTCGCTGCTGCTGGCG
>CAYUOD010000152.1:0-1878 GCA_964446225.1 uncultured Acidimicrobiales bacterium
GCACAAACAGAGCTCTCGCAAGCCAAAGAAATCCGGTTCTGGGTTTACCCAGTGAAATAGGAGTCACGGTCCGACAAGCGGACAACAACTCCCAGCCTGACGAGGCGGACGCATCCCTTTTATGGGCGTGGCCGCACCTGAGGCGGCGAAGCGCCCGCTGGCAATACGGCCAGCACATAACGATGAAGGGAGGTGGAGAATGGAAAGAACCCCACGAGCCGACAAGGTTGCGATCGTGACCGAGGTTCAGGAACGGCTTGAGTCATCAGAAGCAACGCTGCTCACTGAGTACCGCGGTGTCGATGTGGCAGGCATGTCAGCATTGCGTCGCAGTTTGCGCGCCGCTGGCGGCGAGTACAAGGTGTACAAAAACACCCTCGTACGAATTGCTGCAGCCAACGCAAAGATCTCGGGACTCGATGAACTCCTGGTCGGACCGACCGGAATAGCGTTCGTCGATGATGATGTTGCCAGTGTCGCAAAGACATTGCGTGACTTCGCAAAAGAGAACCCAGATCTAGTCATTAAGGGCGGAATCCTGAGCGGCGAGGTGCTTGATGCATCGCAAGTCAATGCTCTGGCAGATCTGCCGTCGCGGGACGAACTGCTTTCACGTTTGGCTGCCGGCTTTAACGCCCCAGCTCAGCAGTTCGCAGCCCTACTCCACGCAACGATGGCCAAGTTCGCCTATGGCGTTCAGGCCCTCATCGATGCTGGCGGTGCAACCACCGACAGCGCGTCCACAAGTTCAGATGATTCGGCCGACCCGGCCGAAGAGAGTTAATTGGAGGCCCAAATGGCAACCAAGGATGAAATCCTCGAAGCAATTGGAAGTATGACCGTCCTCGAGCTCAGCGAGCTCCTGGGTGAGTTCGAAGAGAAGTTCGGTGTGACCGCAGCTGCCCCCGTGGCAGTCGCAGCAGCACCAGCAGCCGGTGACGGCGGCGGCGAAGCTGCAGAACAGACTGAGTTTGATGTCGTTCTCACCGACGCCGGAGCTTCCAAGATCAAGGTCATCAAGGAAGTACGTAGTCTGACCAGCCTCGGTCTCAAGGAAGCCAAGGAGCTGGTTGAGTCCGCTCCTAAGGCCGTCCTTGAGGGCGCAGCCAAGGAAGATGCTGAGAAGGCCAAAGAAGCACTTGAGGGTGCTGGCGCCTCAGTTGAGCTGAAGTAAAATCCGTTCCCCTCAGGGGAACTGGTAGGCAAAACTGACCTGTGATTGAGCCGACTCCGGGCATCCGGAGTCGGCTCTTTCGCGCTCCGAGGCTTGACCTACGGGCCAAATAGTCCTACCGTGCATCTGTGTTGCGCAGCGCAGCTGAGCCGACTGAGGCCGCTGGGGCTGCTGTATAGACGCGAGTTGCATTCCGGGTTACATCCCGCTAGCATCGCCTATTGTCGTGTGCGTGCAGTTTCCTGAATTTCCTATTTTTCAGCCTATTTGCGCGTGTACCGACGGCCTTTGATCCGTAATTCCTCCCGGGGGTCCACCTTGCTGTCTCGAACCGCTGCACGGGAACGTTTTTCATTTGGAAGTCTCGATGAGTCTTCTCTTGAATTGCCGAACCTAATTGAGATCCAGAGAAAGTCGTTTCAACGCTTTCTCATGAAGGGTCTCGCAGAGACTTTCGCCGATATGAGTCCGATTTCGGACTTCAGCGGCAACCTTCAACTTGAACTGGAGTTTGACTCCGAAGACGAGGACTTGCGTCCTCCGCCGAAATTCTCTGTTGCAGAGTGCAAAGAGAAGGACATGACCTACTCTGCTCCGCTGTTTGTGCGCGCTCGCTTTCTGAACGCCACGACTGGTGAGATCAAAGAGCAGACGGTCTTCATGGGGGATTTCCCCATCATGACGCCGAAGGGAACCTTCGTCAT
>CAYUOD010000152.1:1978-6368 GCA_964446225.1 uncultured Acidimicrobiales bacterium
CGCCCAGGCGAGCCTCCCACCGCCGAGGCAGCTGCAGCCTATTTCCAGAACGCTTTCTTTGAGGATCGTCGCTACTCGCTCAGCCGTGTAGGCCGCTACAAGCTGAACAAGAAGCTGGGTCCTGAACTCCTGCGTCTGCAGGACGAGTTCGGTCTCGAGCTTGAACTTCCAGATCCCGATCAGTCGGTGCTGAGTCGCAGTGAAGTTCTTGCGGCATGCACCTACCTGCTGAGCCTGGCAAACGCCGCACCCGGCTACCGCCTCGACGATCAGGATCACTTTGCTAACCGTCGTATTCGTTCCGTGGGTGAGCTGATCCAGAACCAGGTTCGTATCGGTCTGTCCCGTATGGAGCGCGTCGTGCGTGAGCGCATGACCACACAAGAAGTCGAAGCGATCACGCCGCAGACCTTGATCAACATTCGCCCTGTCGTGGCGTCGATCAAAGAGTTCTTCGGAACGTCGCAGCTTTCGCAGTTCATGGACCAGGTCAACCCGCTTTCGGGGCTGACTCACCGCCGCAGACTTTCGGCGCTTGGACCAGGCGGTCTGAGCCGTGAGCGTGCTGGCTTCGAAGTGCGAGACGTTCACTTCTCGCACTATGGACGTATGTGCCCGATTGAGACCCCAGAGGGACCAAACATTGGACTCATTGGTGCCCTTGCCACCTACGCACGGGTCAACGAGTTTGGTTTCATCGAGTCGCCGTACCGCAAGGTCATTGATGGCATTGCCACTAACGATGTTGTTTACCTCACTGCAGATGAAGAAGAGGAATACGTCGTAGCGCAGGCGAACGCCAAGCTGAACGACGACGGCAGCTTCGTGAATAACCGCGTGCTCGTACGGAAGAGTCCGCAGGCAGCATCCCTGGCAGAGCTCAGCCTTCAGCTTGAGCGGGACGTCTTCTTTGGTTCCACCACCGAGGTTGGGTACGTACCGCCCGAGGAAGTGTCCCTAATGGACGTTTCTCCAAAGCAGATTGTTTCTGTTGCGACTGCACTGATTCCTTTCCTTGAGCATGACGACGCAAACCGTGCGCTCATGGGTGCCAACATGCAACGCCAGGCCGTGCCATTGGTGCGTCCTGAGGCGCCCTTCATTGGTACAGGCGTCGAGGCTCGTGCAGCGCGTGACGCAGCAGACATGATTATCGCTCTCGACGATGGCGTGGTCGAAGATGTCACCGGAACAGCAATTGTCGTGAACTACAAGAAGCTCGGCAAAGAGAGCCACCGGATGCTGAAGTTCCGGCGTTCAAACCAGGACAGCTGCATCAACCAGCGTTCCCGGGTGAACTCGGGTGACACCTTCAAGAAGGGCGACATCCTTGCAGATGGACCTTCAACTGATGCTGGCGAACTGGCCCTGGGTAAGAACCTCCTCGTGGCCTACATGGTCTGGGAGGGCTACAACTTTGAGGATGCCATCATCCTGAGCGAGCGCCTCGTTAAGGACGATGTTCTCACCTCGATCCACATTCATGAGTACGAAGTTGATGCTCGCGACACCAAGCTGGGTCCAGAAGAAATCACACGAGACATTCCGAACCTCTCAGACGATGTGCTGGCCGATCTGGACGAGCGCGGCATCGTCCGTGTTGGTGCCGAGGTCAAGCCTGGCGATGTTCTCGTCGGCAAGGTCACCCCAAAGGGTGAAACCGAGCTCACTCCAGAAGAGCGTCTCCTGCGAGCCATCTTTGGCGAGAAGGCCCGTGAGGTGCGCGACACCAGCTTGAAGGTGCCACATGGTGAGGCAGGCACTGTCATAGACATTCGCGTGTTCTCCCGTGAAGAGAGCCATGAGCTACCGCCAGGCGTGAACCAACTGGTTCGGGTTTACGTTGGCCAGAAGCGCAAGATCAGCGTGGGCGACAAGCTTGCTGGCCGGCACGGAAACAAGGGTGTTATCTCCAGGATCCTTCCTGTAGAGGACATGCCGCACATGGCCGATGGAACTCCCATCGACATCATCCTCTCGCCACTCGGCGTACCGAGCCGAATGAATGTCGGTCAGGTCCTCGAAGCTCACCTGGGTTACGCGGCTCGTTGGGGCTGGGAGACCGAAGAGGGCAAGGTCGGCGTTGAGCCACTTTCGGGTCGAGAGCGTAAGACTCGCCCCAAGAACATCCCTTCCACGCTTGTTGCCACGCCAGTGTTTGACGGCGCCAAGTGGGACGAAGAAGAGCTCTCCGGTGACCATCCGACGATTCAGAAGGTGCTGGGCAGCATCAACCCAGAGTCACCTGACGGCGAACGGCTCATCGGTATCGACGGCAAGGCCCAGTTGTACGACGGTCTTACCGGTGACGCATACGACAACCGCATCACCGTTGGCTTCAAGTACATCTTGAAGCTGGCTCACCTTGTCGACGACAAGATCCACGCTCGTTCCACCGGTCCATACTCGATGATCACCCAGCAGCCGCTTGGTGGTAAGGCCCAGTTTGGTGGCCAGCGCTTTGGTGAGATGGAAGTTTGGGCGCTCGAGGCCTACGGAGCCGCCTACTGCTTGCAGGAACTGCTGACGGTGAAGTCCGACGACGTTCTCGGCCGAGTCAAGGTGTACGAGTCCATTGTGAAGGGCGAGAATATTCCAGAGCCCGGCATCCCAGAGAGCTTCAAGGTTCTCATCAAGGAAATGCAGGCACTGTGCCTCAACGTTGAGGTTCGCAACGAAGAGGGCGCCGAAATCGACATGCCGGGTCTCGATGACGAGATCGACCGCATCGACATGGCCCTCGGAATCAATATTTCACGACCAGAGCGTGGCTCTGACGAAGAAGACCGCCGACGCCAGGAGCAGCGCATCTGATGTTGCTCAATTCCAGAACACCTCACGCCCTCAGGGGCAGCGACGCATGGAGGACATCAAGTGCCAGGGCTTGACGTAAACGAATTTGCAGAACTGAAAATCGGACTGGCTACGGCCGATGCGATTCGGATGTGGTCTAACGGCGAGGTCAAAAAGCCGGAGACCATCAACTACCGCACGCTCAAGCCAGAAAAAGACGGACTGTTCTGCGAGAAGATTTTCGGTCCCCAAAAGGACTGGGAATGCGCTTGTGGCAAGTACAAGCGTGTGCGCTTCAAGGGCATTATCTGTGAGCGCTGTGGCGTTGAAGTCACGCGTTCACGAGTCCGGCGCGAGCGCGTTGGACATATTGAGTTGGCCGCGCCGGTCGTACATATCTGGTACCTGCGTGGTACCCGCTCGTGGCTTGCCTACCTTCTCATGGGCACCGAGATCCGCGAGGAACTCAAAGCCAAGCAGCTGGAGCGTGTCATCTACTTCGCAGCCAACCTGGTTTGCTGGGTAGACGAAGAAAAGCGCCACGAGGACATTGAACGCCTCGAGTCCGAGATGCGCGAAGAGCTTGATCTCATTAATTCAGAGCGCGATAACGAACTCGACGCCCGTTTTAAGGAACTTGAATCAACGATTGCCGGCCTTGAATCCGGCAAGGCCAAGGATCGCGAGATCAAGGCCGCGCAGCGCGAGGGCGAAAAGGAAATCGCTGCACTCCGCGAGCAGTTCGAAGAAGAAGCTGAGATGGTGCAGCGCGTTTTCGACGAGTTCAAGGACCTGCACGGCCGCAAGATCATCGAAGATGAGTTGCTCTGGCGTGAACTCGAAGACCGCTACGGTGATTACTTCGAGGGCGGCATGGGCGCAGAGGCGATTGCACAGCTGCTGTCCCGTCTTGACCTCGACGATGAAGAGATCAAGCTGCGTGAGCAGATCGACGCCAAGGACGGGCGCCGTCCGCTTTCTGCACAACGTAAGCAGAAGGCCATCAAGCGTCTGAAAATCGTCACGGCATTCAACCGTCGCGGTGAGCATGGTCGTCGCATCAACGACCCTCGCGCCATGATCCTTGACGTTGTGCCAGTAATTCCGCCAGACCTGCGCCCGATGGTGCAGCTTGATGGTGGGCGATTCGCGACATCCGACCTGAACGACCTCTACCGCCGTGTGATCAACCGGAACAACCGCCTCAAGCGGCTCCTTGATCTTGGCGCTCCTGAGATCATCATCAACAACGAGAAGCGCATGCTGCAAGAAGCAGTAGACGCACTCTTTGACAATGGTCGTCGTGGTCGTCCCGTGACTGGGCCGGGCAGCCGTCCGCTCAAGTCGTTGTCTGACATGCTCAAAGGCAAGCAGGGACGGTTCCGTCAGAACCTGCTCGGCAAGCGCGTCGACTACTCCGGTCGATCTGTCATTGTCGTGGGACCAAAGCTGAAGCTGCACCAGTGCGGCCTGCCGAAGCTGATGGCTCTTGAACTCTTCAAGCCCTTCGTCATGAAGAAGCTTGTCGACGCCGAATACGCACAGAACATCAAGTCGGCCAAGCGCATGGTTGAGCGTCGTCATTCCCAGGTATGGG
>CAYUOD010000153.1:0-6355 GCA_964446225.1 uncultured Acidimicrobiales bacterium
ACCAGCCATAGCGGAACGCGACCCATGTGGCAGTGGACTGGTGGCCGTCATCGCCGGGTAGGTCTTGGGCGTCAATCTCACGCAGGCAGGCGAGTCGTTCAGCATCCAGGCGGGTCGGCTGCAGCCATCTTGCCTGCCATCACGCTCCGACCGGTGGAATCACAATCCCTCGACCGCAGCCCTCACCAATTGAACTCGGCAATGTACTCCGTCGCAGCCAGAAACCAACCTCGACACAGAGATTTATTGCCAATATGTGTACATTGTGCACGCCTGCTGGGTCCGCGGTGGCAGTCCCGGAACCCACTCGCTAGAACCCGGGACACGTCACGGCAGCCGCCACCTCGGGCGGCGCATCTTGGAATGGCTGGAACCGTCGGGGCCACACTCTCTGGACAGCCCCGACGCCAACGGCACGCTGAGCATCATCGATACTGCAACCCAAACCGTACTCTCCTGCCGCTAGCGAATGAAGAACGACATTGGCCGGGTGACGTGGTGGAAGCCGAGTTCGGAAAGCGTGCAGCCGCGGCCTGAGTCCTTGATGCCTACCCAGGCGAGGGCCGGGTCGAGGTAGTCGCAACGGTTGACGAACAGGGTGCCGGAACGCACAGAACGACCCAGCTCAGACGCGGTCTCGCGGTCTGTGGACCAGATGGACGCCGAAAGCCCGAACTTGCTGTCGTTCATCAGTTCAAGCGCTGCGTCGTCACCGTCCACGGGAATGATGCCGATGGCGGGGCCGAAGGTCTCTTCGCTCATGATCTGCATGGAGTGATCCACCGAAGACAACACGGTCGCCGGGATGTAGTTGGACTCGCTCGTCGGATCGTTCTCGCCCACGAGTAGCTCTGCACCGGCGTCGACCGCCTGAGCAATTTGTGCACGGATGTCTTTGGCGGCGCCCTGATTCACTACCGGTCCCAAGGTCGTCTCGGACTTCGTCGGGTCACCCAGAATCTGGGAACGCTTCGTCTCCGCGAGGAAGTCTGCGACGAACTGGTCGTGAATGCTGCGATCAACGTAGATGCGCTCAATCGCGCAACAGCTCTGACCGCTGTTAAAGAAGGATCCGTCCACCAACGACGGCACGGTGAAATCAAGGTCTGCGTCGGCGCGCACATAGGCGGGATCCTTGCCACCCAACTCGAGCGACACCGGTAGGAACTTGCCCACAGCGGCTGCTTCCATGGCGGCGCCACCGCCGACTGAGCCGGTGAATGCGACGAAGTCCACGGCCCGGGTCGAGATCCAGTCCGCGATCATGGCGTGAGTCGGCAAGCTGTTCGTGAAGACGCCCTCCGGCAGGCCGGCTGCTTCGAACGCAGCGGCATAGCTCTCACCAGTGAGCGCCGTCTGACTCGCAGCTTTCAGCACGACCGAGTTGCCAGCGAGAAGCGCCGGGATGATCGTGTTCACCGAAGTCAGGAACGGGTAGTTCCACGGCGCAACGACCAGACACACACCGAGGGGCACCCGGTCGATACGGCGGGTTGCTTCGTCGGTGCTGGCGTCCAGCGAGGCCAGCCCGTCGTCAGCCTTGTCGATCATGTAAAGCGCCCGCTCAGAGAGTCCGTTCAGCTCGCCGGGTGCATAAGCGATCGGGCGACCCATCTGCCAGGTCAGCTCCAACGAAGTCTTCGCGGATTCCTTCTGCATCTCGTCAACGAAGCGCCGACAGATCGCCTTGCGCTCCTCCAGAGGCACAGCTGCCCACTTTGGCTGGGCGGCTCGGGCTACCTCGAGCGCCCTCAGGCCCTCATCAGGCTCGGCATTATCTAGCGAACGATAGACAGATCCGTCTACAGGCGAAATGATGTTGAACGAACGGGTCACGGCTGCTCTTTCGAGGGGATTTGGCGAGCTGGTAGCTCTCAAGTTTACGCCTGTAACCTGGCTCGAATGACCAGCGCCAAACGTCCGCCGATCATCATCATCGACTATCAGAAGCAATGGCCAGCCGAGTTCGGTGTACTCGGCAAGGCCCTGCGGGAGGCACTGGGAGAGACCGCGCTGCGGATCGATCACATTGGCAGCACGGCTGTGCCTGGCCTCGCAGCCAAGGACATCATCGACATACAGGTCACAGTGGGCGACCTGGCTGTTTCCGGACTGGCAACTGCGCTGGCACACACCGGTGCGGCCGAGATCGAGAACGCCGAAGATCACGTTCCTCCAGGGCTGACGCTCGATGTCGGGCAGGTCCAGAAGCGGCTGTTCACGCTACGCCCGCCCGAGCGCGCAGCCAACATTCACGTTCGTGTAGCTGGCCGCTTCAACCAGACCTATCCGCTGTTGTGCCGTGACTACCTCCGTGCTCATCCCCTAGCGGCGGCTGCGTATGGAGAGATCAAGACGCAGCTCGCTCGTCAGGTTATTGATGACTCCGATGCCTATTACGACGTGAAAGATCCGGTGTTCGACCTGATCATGACTGCCGCTCGCGAGTGGGCCGAATGGACGAAGTGGAAGCTCGGAGATTCGGATGCCTGAGAGCCTCTAGGCCATCGTCTCAACGTCCACCTTGGCCTCCAGATGCCAGATCTTTGACACGATCTTCCAACCGTCAGGGCCGAGCACGAAACCAAGATGGTCGACGAACACGTTCTCGTGAGCCTGCAGACGCACCTTCACCGTGGCGCTGATATCTGAGAGCCAATCCATGAGGATGATCTCGTCGTTTCTCACCTGCTTGCGGCCAGCCGGCGAGGGGCGGATTGCCACGTCGGCACGGAAACTCGCGATGGGGTCGACGAATATCTCGCCATTGTCCGCGTCAAACAGGCTCGCTGAGTCGTGAAACACAGCGTCCAACTTCTGTACATCGCAGTAGTAGATGGCATCGAAATATACCGAAACGGCTTCGAGTAGCTCAGCCGACTTTTGCATTGTGAACTCCTTGTCTGGGACCGGCCTGGGAGGCCACTGATACAGCTTCGCCGCCAGTTGACGGATCGACGAGTGGCACAGATGACCACTATCATCGATATCCTGCCAACAGTGCCCACCTGGCCCAGCCCTGACCAAGGCCGCCGCGAGAGGATGACCGCATGCATCAAGCACCGAGTAACAAAGTGTCCGTGCTGGCCTACGACGGGCTCTGCACTTTCGAGTTCGGCATCGCCGCAGAGGTCTTTGGACTTGAGCGCCCCGAAATCGTTGGCCCCTGGTATGACTTCTCGGTCGTCGGCGCAGAGCCGGGTCCGCTGAAAACAACTGGTGGTATGTCTGTCGCTGCCGACAACGGCCTTGAACAGCTCGCCTCCGCCGGCACCATCGTGGTACCGGGCTGGCGCGACCTTGACGAGCCTCCGCCAGAATCCGTCCTGCGTGCCCTGCGAGACGCCCACGAACGCGGTGCTCGACTCATCTCGATCTGCTCCGGGGCCTTCCTGCTCGCCGCTACCGGACTTCTGGATGGCCTGCGAGCCACCACCCACTGGCGCTACGCAGAACAGCTCACCCAGATGTACCCGGCGGTCACCGTAGACCCCGATGTTTTGTACATCGACGAAGGGTCAGTGCTGACGTCAGCTGGCAGCGCTTCGGGGATTGACGCATGTATCCACGTTGTGCGCGAAGACTACGGGCCTGGCGTCGCAGCCCAGGTAGCTCGCCGACTGGTTGTGTCGCCTCATCGGGACGGTGGCCAGGCGCAGTTCATACCAGCGGCTGTGCCGAAATCATCGGTAGATGGTCTCGCCTCGGTAATGAGTTGGGCAGCCGAAAATCTCAGCAGGCCTCTCACGGTTGAGGTCCTGGCCGAGCAGGCGATGATGTCTCCGCGATCGCTCAGCCGACACTTCGTCGAGCAGGTCGGCACCAGTCCACATCGCTGGATAACCCAGCAGCGCCTCCACCTAGCGCAGACTCTGCTCGAGAGCAGCGATATGAGCATGGACGAGATTGGCTCAGCTGCAGGCTTCGGAACGGCTGCCACCCTCCGCCACCACTTCACGAAGGCCTACACAACGACACCTTCAGCTTTCAGGAGGCGCTTCGCAGACACCGCCGTGACCGAGATGGACCACCAAATCTACCGCTCGCCCTGATCACCATCCGGATTGACGTCTCCTGCGAGAACGGTCTCTACGGCACCCATATACCCGGGGTCGGCGGCGGGCCGATAGCAAGGGTCCAGCTGCGTGCGGACGAACAAATCAGCCGCTGGGCTCCCAGCGCGTGCCAGCAGCGCTGCTTGGAGCACGGCCATCAAATCGTCGAGAGCTGCACGAAAGTGTGCAGCGCCATGTTCCGGCTCATCGATGCAGAGTCCAACAGAAGCCATCGCGCCATCCAGCGCCGACGAAAGCGCGGCGTTATCAGGGGCTTCAGCGAGCATGCTGCGCACTCGGGCCTCCACTACTTCTGCCAGTCCCAGGCGACGCATGTCACCGAGGACCTGAGCACACAGCACGTTGTGGGTCCCTTCCCAGGACTCGTACACCATCGCGTCGCGGTATAGGCGAGGCAGCACGCTGAAGTCCTCAATAGTGCCGTTCCCGCCGAGAACCTCAATGCCCGACCTCACGACCTCGCTGGCCGCCGAACTCGCAGTGAATTTCAGCGCGTTGACAAGAAAGCGATGAAACGCAACGTCGTCGGCGCTTGCGGAACCAGCATCAATCCGGTCCTCCAGATCTGTGAGCAGCCAGCAGGCGTGCAATGCCCCCAACCACGTGGTTTTCATACTCGCCAGCGTCATCTGCACCCTCGGAAACTGGGCGATCGGCTGGCCGAACGCCTGACGATGACGGGCGTAGGTGGCCGCCTCGACATAAGCCCTGCGCATGATGCCGGTCGACCCAACCGCCGTCAGCCAGCGACTGGTGTTGAGCACCACGCCAACGACTGTTCTAAAGCCCTGCTCAATCGGGCCAACCGGCCAAGCCCGAGCCGAGGTCAGATCAATCTCGCCGGAGGCCATACCGCGCGTGCCGAGCTTGTCCTTGAGTCGCCGAATTGAGAATCCATTCGGCTCACCATCCAGGTATCGAGGCATCACAAAACAGCCCAGACCCCGGGTACCCTCCGAGGCCTCTACCGGGCGAGCCGTCACCAGAAACTGCTGCGCATCCGCAACCGAGCAGAACCACTTCTCACCAGTCAGCAGATAGCTACCATCGCCGCTCGCCACGGCCTCACAGACGTTGGCGCCAACATCGCTCCCGCCCTGTACCTCAGTCAAGAATTGAGAGCCACGATCGGCTGTTGCATAGTCGCTGTCCAGCAGGGCAGGCAGAAAGAGTTCGCGGATCTCAGCAGACGCGCCGCGTCGCAGTGCCCTTGCCAACCCGATCGTGCAACTGGCAGGACAAGCATGGCCCGCCTCGCCCTCAGCAGAGAGCAGATACAGCAGGGTGGCCTGCTCAAATGCACTACCAGGCACGCCACTCATCGCCACGAGTCCACTGGACCACACCGCGCCACCACTGCGGTGATACTCGGGATCAAAGTCCACCTCCTCGGTGCGGAAGCCAAGATCACTCCAGCGCGCTAACTCGGGGAGGTGCGAACGATGTTCATATCGCTTGGCCGCTGGGGCGATCACCGCTGCCACCGTCCGACCAAACTCGCTGGCCGACTTGTCGAGCGCCACCAAGCGCTCACCACTGAGGTACTGCTGGTTGAGGCTTAGAAGCGCCCCATCAGCCTCATACGGGTCGTCGGGGAGAGATTCTCTCCAAGCTTGCAGGTGGGCGCGAGCAGACGATGGGTCCATCGCTGACAGCCTCGCAGAGCAACAAGCGCAAACCTAGGGTCTTCGGACCCTGAGTCTGCGATTCGTTACCGCCACAAACCAGCCTCAGGTCTCAACAGGTACGCGGTAGATGGATCGGCGGATGCGAACTGCCAGCACCACGCCGATAAGCCCGAGGAGCCCGCCAACGAAATAGGTCGATGCAAAAGCGCTGCCGAGATCGTTGAGGTACCCCGGGTCTCGGCACGGATCGACGCAACTGGCGGGGATGGCAGGGCTTCCCGCGTCCTGAACAACCTGCAAAATCTGGATACCTATCGCGACACCGAGCTGGGCCACCATCTGTTGCGTCGCGCCCGCGACTCCCAGATCCTCGTCGTCCACAGCGTTTGCAACACAGGTGCTCAGCGCCGGGGAAGCCGAACCGAGCCCCGCGCCGGCGAGGACCAACGAAACGACCACAAGAAACAGACTCTCCTGCAAAGAGGCCCAAGCCATGACGAACATCGACAGGGCGACAGCCGCGGTGCCAACGACCGCGATCACCCGCTCCCCTAGTCGTAGCGCCACGAAGCCGATGATCGGACCAGCGATCGCAAAGCTCAGTGGACGCGGAATCACCAGCAGGCCCGCCTTGGCCTCGTTGAATCCGTA